>JBCCTX010000015.1:0-48320 GCA_039197765.1 Bacteroidota bacterium | reverse complement strand
GAGAATGAAATTGTACGAAAGGGAAAAAAGAAGATGGAGACAGAACCTAGTCGTGATTGGATCGTTTATTCAAGCCAGAAGGAGGGTGTACATCTGGTAAAAAATGTTAGAATTTTAAATAATTCTCTTGAAGGATTTGCAAAAGAGGTTTCTCAATTTGTAGAAATGGATTAACTTCCTTGATAATTTCCATAAAGAATCTCCAAAACGCACAGATTTTTCCCCCTAGTAATAAGCATTTTGTGCCATGTTCAGTAAAGTTAATATACTGAGTTTTTCTGTACATTAATTAGTTGGAGGGTTGAAGTAGCTGGATAGAGGCTGCCTTTTTGACGATCCATTGATTGCCAGCGGCGAAGCTTCAATTTTCAGCGAACTTTTTGGGTCTACTCAGAACCTAAATTCATACTTTTATATTTTGATTGTCTTAGTACTTAAAAGAATTGCATCATGGGATTCCGATCATCACAAAAAAATTGGGAGGGCCTTGCCCAAAGGGATATTTTCTGGTCCATTTGTACCAATGATCAAAAAAAGAATGGAAAATGGAACTCAGAAGAATTTTTTGGGACTGGTGAAACAGAAATCAAAATTGTAATCGACCAATTGGAAAAGGATCATCTACTCCCTCAACATTGGGAAAAGGCCTTGGATTTTGGTTGTGGTATTGGGCGTCTGACAAGAGGGCTTACGACACACTTTGAAGAGGTACATGGAGTTGATGTTGCCCCTACTATGATAGAACAGGCAAAGAAGATGAATGAGAATTATCAAAATAACGATAAAATTCAATTCAAATTAAATTTGAATAACGATTTGTCCAGCTTTGAATCTTCCACATACTCTTTCATATATTCTACACTTGTTATTCAGCACATACCCTATCCTGCATCTATTAATTATGTAAGAGACTTTGTACGTATATTAAAGCCTGGAGGTAAATTGGTATTTCAATACCCGGCGAAAGATATCCGAGTCTTAACACCTATTCAAAAGGTAAAAACATTTTTAAAGATTAGAGAAAGACTGGCTCTGTTGGGGATTGGTAAAGGTTTTCATATGGCAATGTATGTACTAGATCAAAATCAAGTAGAAAAGACAATTGAAAATCATGGCGGGAAAGTGCTTAAGCGCTACAATACAAATCACGTAAATCCAGACTTTGACGGAAATTTAGAATTTATTCCAGAGGAAAATAGCCAGTTTTTTGTCAGTAAATTGCTTGTAGTTTCTAAAGAAAGTTAGCCCTAGTCTCTTTTTTGACTTGGTCTATTATTAGCTATTTTGAAAAGTAGGTATAACCATTGGCTTGGTCCTATGCAACAGAAACGAATACGTGAGTTATTCAAAAGGTATCAGTTATGGATATGGGGAAGCTTATTTGCGATTTTTGCCTATTATGCTTCTTTTAAGAGTCACATAATTACGGCTATACCTGCTACCTACTGGATGCAAATTTATTCTTTCAAGGACTATTCAAGCTGGGAGGCATTCAAGGATTATCTCATCCACCTACGAACAGGTATTCCCCCAGCCCTTTCATGCCTAGAGATTCTTTCTTACAACCTACTGGGCGGAAGCGAATGGATATTCAAGGGACTATATCGTAAGGCCATTATTGCTGTTTTGATTCTTCCAGTATTTTTTAGTAAAAAGAAATGGGGAGAAATGCTCTGGTGCCTGGGCATGGCGTATGTTTGCTTTGAGTCCATTATCCTTATCCACAAAGGGAATCCTCAATACTATGATATCCTACTTCCCTTGTTTATCCTTGTATACTTCCTGTGTTCTCGATTTACTTTTCAACCTACCCAATCTAAGCGATTAAAACTTTTGTCGGTAATGTTGGCTGGATTTTGTCTAACGATGGCCGAACTGGCTCGCCCTTTTATGATAGCAATTGTTCCGTTTTTAGTAGCTTTAAACCTGTATCATTACATAAGGGAACGCTATTGGGCTGGTGTTGTGGTATTTATGTTGCCAATTCTCCTGTTTTCCATTAGCTGGCATGTGAAGCTCTGGCACTATAACGAGCATCAGGTAATCTGGTCTAATTCATCGGGGACCAATCTTTTTCGTGCATGGTCGGGCTTTGTAGACCAGGAAGCTATGAATCAGGAACTCATGGAAGAGGCACCACCTGTGTTACCGGGTCGATGGGAAAACCTCAATACCCAAATTCACTACGAAAACAGCCAAATCCGGAAACAATATGTGATACAAGGGATTAAACAACAACCTAAAGCTGCGTTACAACACCTTTGGAATAAAACCCTCCTATTTACCCGTCCACGTACCGATATGTACGCCAATGATCCACAAACTCCAGTTCTTTCTGTTTATCGAGTAGTGGTCAAAGGCTTGTTTATCTTATTGCCCCTTCTCCTGGTATATACGCTTGTGAGGACCCTCCGAAACCCTAGGATGCTCGCAGAGGTTGAGATCTGGCTGATATTAACCACGGCTTTTATCTCAGTTATGCCCGTTATTGGCGAGTTAGGAGAGGAAGCTCGCTTTGTAATTTCAGTTATTCCCCTCCTGATTGTATGTGGGATGCTGGGTATGAGAGAACTAAAAGGGTGGATAAATCTTGAGAATATTCAAAGTTGGTTATTGCCCCTTAAAAAAAATCGGTGAGTTTTCTCGTCCCCTTTTTATCACCCAAAAATTTGCCCCAGAGTAGTCCACCCCAACAGCATCCAAAATCTTTTTGTATTCGGGCTCAATAAGGTCCTTTGAAACTTGCCTCCTCCAGTTTACACTCAAAAAAACGGCATCGCGAAGATCCGCTCCTGAGAAAAAGGAAAAAATACAGATAATCGTACCAAGCAGTAGAATGTATACAATACATCTGTAATTGATAGTAGTCCTCAAAATGGGAGTTAATGACCTTAGTATCATTGATTGAACTAAGAAACTATTTCATATCATAGAGTTAGCAAAAAATAGCCTGCTCGCTTCCAATGCTCCCATAAGTCAAATTGCCTACAGTTTGGGCTTTGAGTATCCTCAGCATTTCAGTAAGTTCTTCAAAAATAAAATAGGAATGACCCCTACAGCCTATAGAAACATAAATTAATCCGCTACCTTACTGTATGTAGAAGCGTATGTTTAGGTAAGGTCCTGTAAAAAGAAAGTAGAGACGCCTACGGCATCTCTACTACCACGAATCACACGGAACACTTTGGGACCAAAAAGTACCGTTGCTACTGTTTATAAACTTCTAAATACAAGGTATCGCTATTAAAAGAGGTAAATACGCCTAACCCATTTTCTACATTACTTAAGGGTTCGTCGAGGTTGCGGGAGTCTTGGGATGCATTCTCATACAAGTCCACATATTCTGCATTTACCTTAAATAGTACTATTCTATGGGTGCCAAATTGTTCTAAGGTTTGGGGAAGAAGAATATAGGTAGAAGCTTCTGTAGGCTCAGTAATGAGATTGAAATTTGGACGGCCAAAGGGGAGTTCCCCCACTATGATATCTTCAGGATTAGAATCTATGTTTTCAACCAGTACATAGTAATACGATTGATCGGAATTCTCCCAACTGATTTCGATGGGCTCTATTTCATTGAAATTAGGCCTATTTCCCCCAGAAAAAATGGCATCAAAATCAATTTGTTGAACTTCTACAGACGGAGTACTGATACCCATCCCTGAGGGTGGGGAAGGCACTTGAGTTTCTGCTCGGATTTCCTCTCCATTGAAAGAAAAGTTCAACGTATAAGTTGTGCCTTCTTGAATCCTAAGGTCACTCCCCGAGTAGTGATAATATCCTGAATCTCCTGGGGAAGCTGTCAATAAATAGTCTTGTTCCCCATCATTCAGAGAGATACTTAGGTCATTAATAGCGAAATTAAGGGTGGAGTCACTTCCAAAAGGAATCATTCGTGAGATATGAATGTCTTCTACTGGGGAATTGGCATAGAGAAAGCCCTCCACAACAGCTAATTCTAAACTCTCTGGACGGATTTCTGTCTCTTCACATGCGATGAGTATTAGGGGGATAAGGAAATAGGGTATTAGGGATTTATGAAAATTCATTTCAATAGGTTTTTAATATGAATGGGAATAAGTAAAGTATCTAAAGGTGATGCGCTCTTCTCTCGCCTCGTTTTACCCACCTCCATTACTTCAAGTCAAAAGTCAACGAAAAATTGGGGGTGAATCCCAGCAGTTGCACATTGGTCTCTAGCAATTCACCTTCTACGATTTCAAATTCCTTATACCAGATATTCTTCCTTCCGTATAGGTTGAAAATGGATAGGCCTGCAGTAACCGGAGAATTCCCAAAGTACAATTTGTAGTTGGCCGATAGATCCATGCGGTGATAGGCCGGAAGACGGAAGGAGTTTTTATCTCCCACATGAACGTATTCTTCGGTTGCTCCATCAAGTAAGGTGATCTCATAACCTCCAACTGGAGCCGTGTAGGGCCTTCCTGTGCTATATACCCAAGTTGCTCCAAAGGTCCACCTTCCCAGTTGATAGGAATTCACCAGCTTCAGTTCATGGGTTTGATCGTGAAGCGCAGGGTAGGGGGTGTCGCTGAGCTCCGGAAAATTGTGTTCGATTTGGCTGAGGGTATAGCTGATCCATCCGGTATATTTGCCCTGTTTCTTCTGTAGTAAGACTTCCAGCCCTTTAGCAATACCCGTACCCTGAAAAAAGAAGTTTTCGGCCTCTGCACCAGCTCCTGCCTGAGGCCCTCTTCCTCTCCCAAAAGAGCGAACGATTCTTTGGGAGAACTCTGTCAGGCCTTCTAAGTCTTTGTAATAGGCTTCTACATCAAAGAGAAAGCCTTTGCTTTCATAGGAAAATCCTCCAATATAGTGAGTGGAGGCTCCAATGGGAACATCCTCTCCGTTAGAAAGCAACCAGAAGTCTCTGCTTCCTTGTAAAATATCTTCTCGGACTACCCGATTGGTAAATTGATGGTATTGTCCCCAGGCTCCCTTAAGTTGAATCTTATCTGATAAGGCATAACTGAAAGAAATTCGTGGCTCGACAAAGCTCTCTTGGGTAAGGTCGTAGTAGGTATACCGTAGGCCTCCACTCAGGGTCAAGTCAGGAATAACCTTCCATTCATCCTGGATATACGCTGCATAGGTCGTTCCCTGATCCTCTCGATCGACTAAATTCAACGTATCATTTTGAGTGTAGATGTAATCTACTGACTGCTGATTAATCTCTATTCCAAAGAGTAGCTGGTTGGAGGGGGTAGCTTGGAAGCGATTGTCAAGGCGCAGACTGAGATTGCGAACGTCATTATCTTCGATTAGGCCATTTCTAAAACTACGTACAGAATCTACTTCAATTGTAGTATTAGAAGTCCTTTCCCGTTCGCTGAAGTAATTGGAGTAAGCCAAAACGGCATTGCTATAAAGGCGATCCCCCCATTGGCGGGCCCATTTGCCACTTAGGCCCCAGTTTCCCCAATTGGTAATATCTACGGTATTGCTGGAAAAGTTCACATTTTGCTGTCCCCCACCAAACCCTCTAAAACCGCTTTGGGAATTATCAAACGAATTGTCCAGGTTATCTTGGCCATTGTAAAAACTTAGGGAGAGTACATCCTTTTCAGTGGGGGTATACGTGAGCTTGGCATTAAGGTCATAAAAGTAAAATTTGGGCTCTGCCACATTTCCAAACCTTCCTCCGCCAGGTCCTGGCCCATTTCCATTGGTTGGCGTTTCTGGGCCTACCAAGTCATTGATTTTGTTGAATACGCCACTCTGAATGATATCGGTATAGGATCTTCTCCCTGCTACAAAGAAAGTCATATTCTCCCCTATGGGTGCCTCTAATCGAAGGTTTGCGCTTAAGGCACTGATACCCACTCCCATGTCAAACTCATTTTTATTTCCATTTTTTCCAATCAACTCTACTACACTGGACAAGCGCCCCCCATACTGTGCCCCAAAGCCTCCTTTGTATAGTTGTACATCTTTGATGGCTTCGGCGTTGAAAGCACTGAAAAAACCGTAGAAGTGATCCACATGGTAGACGGTAAAACCGTCCAGTAAAATGAGGTTTTGATCCGGTGTTCCTCCTCTTACGTACAGGCCCGAAGTAGTTTCATTGGTTCCACTGATTCCCGGTAATAACTGAAGGGAGCGAAAAATATCCTTCTCTCCTAGACTGGGTAGAGAGGCAAGCTGCGCAGGTGATATAGAAACATGGCTAACTCCTTTTTGCTGCATCATCTGGTCCTCTTCGGCTGCAATCACTACGGTTTCAAGCGAGTAATCGGAAGGTTCTACTTCAAATTTTGCCTGCTGAAGGTCGGTTTCGGGACTGAGGCGAAAGGAGGTACTTCGGTAGCCCAAGTATCGAATGATGAGAATAGCTGTATCACTCGGTACATCGAGTAGGGTGAAGTACCCATCTGGATTGGTAAAGGTTCCAGTCTGTGTGCCTTGGATGAAGACCGTGGCGTTGGGAAGGCTTTCTCCCGTTTTGGCGTCAAGCACTATCCCATTTAAGGTGAATCCAAATCTCTCCGCTTGCGCAGCAGGAGCGAGAAGGTCCTGTACGGGGACACTTCCCTTGGGAACGATGCGTACTTTTTGAGCGCTTTCAACTACCGCTTCCCATTCCGTATCCGCGAGTAATACCTGAAAGGCCTGCTCAAGGGGAAGCCTGGGGATCCGAACCCTTTCCAACAGGATTTTTCCAGCAGCTTGTGAGTCGAATTCAATCGTTAGCCCGTAATCCGTCTTTAGGTCAGCAAATACAAAGCGAAGGGTTACATCTTCGTAATATTTACTAATTCTAATCGGTTTGGAAGACTTTTGTTGACTTAATAAAAGGAAAGGGAAGAAAAAGAAAAGTAAAAAATAGACCTTCTTTATAGAAGGGTAGTAGGTTTGATTACTTGTCATAGTCAATAGGTTGGTTAGGTAAAACACCTATTGGACAGCACTGAACACCTACTTATTCCAAGGGTAAAATTTTTGGGATCTTTTTTGGGGAATATATCATTTGCAAAAGTGAATGATATGTATTACTTTCACTTTTGTACACTATATTATTATGCGAAGAATCAACCTGGGAGAACTCGAAGAGCTCGTCCTGCTTATAGTAGCTGTTTTGAATAATAAAGCCTATGGAGTAGCTGTTATGCAAGAAATCGATCGACAGACAGGAAGGGAAGTAAATATAAGTGCTATTCATTCTTGTTTGAGGCGGTTAGAAGAGAAAGGCTACCTAAGCTCTGATTGGGGAAAATCTAGTTCTCAAAGAGGGGGGAGAAGAAAACGATTGTATACAGTAACTCAGGCAGGATTTAAGGCCTTGATTGCACTTAAAGAAACTCGTGAGAAACTCTGGACCCAGATTCCTCAAATTTCTTTGTCATGAATACTGCACCACCCAAATGGGCAGATCGATTTTTGCGATGGTTTTGTCGCCCCGAAATTCTCGAAGAGACAGAAGGAGATATATATGAGCTATTTTTTCTTCGTATGGAGTCCTTTGGGATAAAAAGAGCTAGGCGAAGATTCGTATGGGATGTTATACGTTCTTTTAAGCCTTCAAATTGTAAAAAACTCACCCCTCAATTTTCTTCCGTTATGTTGAGAAATTATCTTAAGATTGGGCTTCGAAATATTGTTAAATTTCCTCTCTATTCTTCGATTAACATAGTAGGGCTGATTTTTGGAATTACGAGCTTTCTATTGTTGCTATTTTATGCACGCCACGAATTATCCTATGACAGATTTCATCCTTTATTCCCAGATATACATAGGGTGGTACTTCATTTGGATGATCCTAATGAAGGAGAACGCACCCTGGCAATTACCCCTGGGCCGCTTAAGGAGTTGGTAAATTCCTTTCCAGAGGTAGTATCCACAACGGGAATCATGCGCATGGGACAGCTAACCATGGAGATTCAAGATTCTTCTTTGGCTACTCCGTTGATTTTCAGTGAGCGAGATTATTTCATCGCACAACCCAATTTTTTTAGGGTATTTGGGTTTGAATTGAGCAATGGAAATCCCGACGATGTTCTTAGTGTGCCCAACTCGTTGGTATTGACTGAGTCTACTGCTTACAAATATTTTGGGAATCAGAACCCTATTGGTAAGGCTGTATTTTGCAATCGCCTTGGGCCTTTAACAGTTACGGGAATTGTAAAAGACCCTCCTTCAACCAGCCACTTACAATTTAACTTTTTACTCCCCTATATAGGCTTTCAAAAGGAAGAAGGATATGCCCGATTTTTGAACTCTTGGCGATCGCTTGCGGATCACACTTACCTAGTCTTGAAGCCTGAGAGCTCTCCTGGAAAAATAGGAAAGAAACTTACGAATTTGGTGGGTAAATCTGTACCTGAGAATATTAATTTTTTACAAGCTTCCCTTCAACCTCTGGAAGATATCCATTTAGGTTCCCTAGGCATTGAGAATGTACCAGATGACCGCCCGGGAACGATGCGCTATGTATTTATCTTTATGGGAATAGCCTTGTTTGTCCTGTTAATTAGTGGGATAAACTATACAAATTTGGCTACAGCTAGGATCTTTAGAAGAGTGCGTGAAATAGGTGTTCGCAAGGTAGTAGGAGCTTCAAAAACACAGGTCGTTTATCAATTTCTGGGTGAGGCAATTCTACTGGTAGGTATTGCTATAATAGGTGCTTTAATAGTTACTGCCATCTTATTACCCTTTTTTGAAGGAATTTCTGGACAGGACCTTGATACGATTTGGGCTGAAAAGCTGTTCCTCGTAGGAACTGTCTTAGGATTATTACTGGTATTGGGAATCCTTATGGGAGGGCTTCCTGCCTGGTACATATCCCAAGTAAACTTAGGGTATATCCTGAAAGGGAAGATAGGGGAGGAAGTAAGAGGAATCCACCTTCGAAGTGGGCTGGTTGTATTTCAGTTTGTGCTTTCTATGGTTATGATAATCCTAACCTCTGTAGTTTTCCTTCAATTGCGTTTTCTGCAGCACAAGGAGTTAGGATTTACAAAGGATCAGATGGTTGTGATCGATATTAATAGTCAGGCTGCAAGAAATAATTTCCAGGAAATGAAAGCAGCCTTTGCTTCTCATGCAAGTGTAGAAGCTGTTTCGGCCACTTCTCGTGTACCAGGAGAATGGAAGGATATACGCCAAGTCATAGTATTTCCCGAAGGTGAGCGTAAAGGGGATTCTCTAAAAACGTATTTCTTTGCCTTTGATGAAGACGCTTTGAAGACCTTTGAAATAGACTTATACAGTGGGTCGAATTTTACGGGGATGAATAAAAAGGATTCCGCTACGATTTTAATCAATGAACGCTTGGCGAAGATACTATTCCAAAAGGAATCTGCCGTAGGGAAAGCGCTTTGGATACCTGACAGAGCAGATTACCCATTTAGGGTCCGTGGGGTTATTAGAGACTTTCATTTTCAGTCCCTCCATGTTCCCATCGCTCCTATGGTAATTGGACCTTGGGATAATCCCATACAAGCCATTGACTATTTCAGTTGTCGGATTCATCCTAGTGGGATATCCGAGACCTTAGAACACTTTTCTGAGGTACAGGAAACCTTTGATCCCGAGACGCCGATGGAATTTCATTTTTTATCGGAACAAATTGATAGATTCTATGAATCAGAAAAAAGAGCGGGTAAAATCTTTGCCATAGGAGCCATTCTTTCCATCTTCATTGCCTGTATGGGCTTATTTGGATTAGCTGCTTTAACTGCTAGTCAAAAGACACAAGAGGTAGGAATCAGGAAAGTACTTGGAGCAAATACCTTTCAATTAGTTAGGCTTCTGAGTCGCACCTATATAGTACAGTTATTCATTTCTTTCTTGATTGCAAGCCCAATAGCCTATTTCCTAATAAACAGATGGCTTGAAAATTTCTCCTACCGGATTGATATCCACATTGGGATATTTTTCTTCGCGGGAGCAATATCCTCTTTTGTTGCATTGACTACCGTCTGGTTTTGGTCGTTCCGTGCGGCAAATACTTCACCCTCCATAACCCTAAATTACGAATAGGTCAACTATTTTTAGGCCCTATTAAAAGGGAGTATTAACAGGAGCAGGCTCCAAGTTCATTAGTTTAGGAAAGCATATTTGCAGGCTTCGAATAAGCCCCTAGCCGCATTATAGTAATTATAAGGCCTCACAGACTCTAGGCTATGGAGGGAATAATTATTCCAGGTCTCCTGAGACTGGAGTAACTGTAGGGCTTTTTTTCCCCATTCTTTTGGGTCGAAGTCTATGATGAACCCATTGTGCTCTTCAATGACTAGGTCATCTATAAGGCCAGCATAGGGAGTAACCAATACTGGGGTTCCACTTGCTAGTGATTCATTGGCTACCAGTCCCCAAGCATCATTTTCTGTAGTAAAAAGTAAGAGGCGTGCATTTGAATAATAATAGGGAAGCTGATCCGCCTGGATAAAACCAGGATAGTGGTAATTGATACCGCGCTCTTCTAGCGTTGTGAGGATTTCTTTTTCCAAGGGACCTCCGCCGATGAGAAGTACCGAAAGGTCGGGTTTGATCTTCTGAATTTCTGTAGCAACATCTATGAAGAAAAAGGGACGTTTCCCGCTGTGGAAGCGCCCAGCAAACATGAGGTCATACTGACGTTCTTCGAAACCTTTGTAAACCGTGAAGTTTTCGTTGTTAGCGCAAAGGTGAGAGATGAATATCTGTTCCTCCTTCGCTCCATAGCTCTTGTAAAGTTCTGCCGTTTTCTTTCCAGGCCCCACAAATGCATGGGTTTTGGCATATACCATTTTACGTACGATTCGGTGCTTCTTGGTGAGGAAGGACTCTGAGTGCTTCCACCCATCCATGAAGGTAATGTGTTTTTTGCCATGGGTAGTAGCATAAAGCCAAGCCATGAGGAAAGTAGGGGCAAAGCCCGTAGTTACGACCACATCTGGATTAATTTTCTTAAGGTGCTTGAGGACATCAGGATTGGTGTGGATAAAATTGAATCCATCCTTTTTCTTGATGTAGTTTTCCTTGAGGAAGATGGCATTCTGTATCGGACTGTCTAGGTTCCACTCCCGAATGGGCTCCTTGTAAGAACAATAAATCATGGTCACTTCATCGCCTTCAAATTGACTAACCATGGCATGAACAGGATCACGGAAAGGGGTGGGGGCAGCCGTTACAATGACGATCTTCATAGAATTCGACGAATTAGAGATTATAATTTATCAAATACATGGGTGTAGGCTCGGGATACATTACCAGGGCAATAGGTATGCCGAATTTCTTCAGATAGCTTCTCGGCTTGCAAACTTTTTGCCGGTAGGTTCTTATGGCAGTTTAACATGTGTTCGGCTATTTCCCATTCGTCCTGTGGAGTATTGATATACATGGCTTTATTCAGCGTGACTTCTTGCAGAGAACCACATCGAGTTGTTATGACAGGTTTTCCCACTCCCATAGCTTCCACAGGCGGCATACCAAAGCCTTCAAATAAGGAGGGAAACACAAAAAATGAGCAATTTCGGTAAATTTGGGCGAGTTCATCATCCTTGACAAATCCTGTGGTAATAATGTTGGGATTGCTTTCAAAGGCCTTGCCCAACTCGGCACCATAGGAAGCGTAATCTCCCCCTACAAGATTTTTACTCAGCTGCCCCACAAGGACCAATTTGTATTGAGGGAATTCCTTATTGAAAATGTTAAAGGCTTTAACTAGGCTGAGTGTATTTTTATGTGGATAATGGGCAGCGACAGAGAGGACATAAGGAAAATCGTAGGCAAATTTTCCTCCTTTTGCAGGCTTATCCAGTTTAGAAAAATCTATGGGATTGTGGATTACCTCTAATTTATCTCGGTACTTTTCTCCATATACTTTACAAATATCATCTCGTACGAATTCAGAAATGCAAATAACCTTTTTACAGGCCTTTAGGGTATTAATATGGGCAAAGTATTGCCACTTGCGTTTTTTTGCAGAAAAGAATTGAGGAAAATGCTGGTATTGTAAATCGTGGATAGTCGTCACATAGGAGCGCGAGCCAGTTAGATTTGCGAGGGTAGTTACGTAATTCGGAGAAAAAACTACCGGAAACTTTTTAATAGGAGAATGTATAAAGGGTAAGGTACTGTCATACAGCACCCGATTTTGCTTGACATCTATAAAATCAATAGAGAATTGGTTTACAATCGGATCGTATTGATCGATTAAGTTTCGATTGAGTAAAAGATGGATCTGATCCTCGGATTTATTTCGGAGGAAGCCAGCAAGTAGGTTGTTGAAATAGATCTCAGCCCCCCCAACCTTTCCCGGATATACAAATAATCCGGTTATTAAAGTCTTATTCATAACCTTCCAAGTTGAGCATTACATGATAAAAAAAGTAAGATTTTTCAGAATATCTTTTTTGCAAAGGACCAACTGTATATATTCTTGATCGAATTGTGGAAGCATTTTGACAGAGGAACTATTTAGAAATATTGCCCTACCCCGAGCACCCATCCTCGCTCGGCGGGTTCCAGTGCATTAATCCCATGATCGACACGGAGAATAAAATTGTAAGCCCTAAATACCTGAAGGCGCAATCCCACCCCCCAGAAAATTCTGCTAGCATTACTTTCAAATAGTTGGGCGTCTTGGAGTTCCCAGGTCCCTAGGTCAGAGAATCCCACTCCCTGTACAGAAAGTAGCCGATCCTTGTGGTACAGTGTATGACGATACTCCACATTCCATACCATTTCTTTGGATCCCCTTGCAACTCGGTTGCCCGTACCCCGAATATTTTCATAACTATCCAAAATAAAGGGAACAATCGGACTCTCTGTTTGGGGAGAGGCTCCTACACGAAGGCGAGTAGCAAAATTCCCCGATTTCCCAATCCGGTGAAAATAACGGAAGGTGTTGAACAACTTCCAAAAAGTATATTGCTCATCCAGGTCGATAGAAAGTTCCGCTTGAAAGGTATTGGCAAAGCCCGACAAAAACTCATTGTAAAAGGCCAAATTCTGAATGTTATGAGAGCTTTTTATCAAAAGTTTCCGGGCTTCTACCTCATCGGGAAGGGCATTGGCAAGGGGGACAGGTTCAGCCTTTTTATAGGTTTCAAATAGGTATCCACCTCCTAGGTACAAGAAGTGTCCAAAAGCGAACTCATACCTGCCAAGTCCCTCGAGATAGTAGTTTTTATATTCAAACTCCACACGGCCATCATTTACAAAAAGTGGTTCTAAATTTGCAAATCTCGTAAGGCTTGCTCGGTACCCCCAGGAAGATCCTTTTAAGTATGGTTCTTGGTAAAAGAGCTGAAAACTGTGCTGCTCGTTTTCATTATACCGATAAAATCCCCCTAAAAAGGCCCCTTTTCCCCCAAAATGAAAATCTACTCCCCCTACTTGGATGTAGCGATTCCCCTGAACACCTCCAAAGTCAAGACTGGGGATGATGGTTACGATCTCGCCTAAGTGGAAAGTCAGTACCACCCCTTGCGAATCTTCTGTTACTTCCGCTTTAATAGAGAGAAACAGTTGAAGGTTCCTAAGACTTTGTACATCTTTCTGGACAAGGGTAGAATCGTAAGGTTGACCTTCCTCGGATTGAATAAATCTCCTGAGAAAGCTGGGTTTGGTTTTTTTTATCCCCTCAAACTGTATTGCTGCAATTTTGCTTGAGGGTGTGGATTCCTGACTGATTCCCAATAGGAACCAGCACCCAAATAGCATAAGCAGAAAACTCCTCATGCAGTAAAGATACGGCCTATTTTATAAATACGACGCCAAAGTTAAAGGTCTGTCCCGCTCCATTGTTGCGAGAGGTCGCAAAATTAGTATAGATGACTTCCAGGTTGATTTCAGGAGTCAATTGGTATTTGCCTCCAACTCCCAACTGGACAAAATCCCCACTTAAGGAGAAGCCTTCTCCCGCAGAATTTCCTGGTAAACCTTGAAAGGTCGGCCAATATTGCGCATTGACATTCAGCGTGACTTTTGGATTGGGGAAATAGCTCAAAAAGGCAATGACAGGGGTGAGGAAAAAAGCGTCTTGGTTAAATGAAACTTGATCTGTAGGGAAGCGGAATAAAAAGTCTACCTCTGTAAAGAGCTGCCACTTTCCAAACGTTTTATCGTAAAAGAACTGGGTCCACCAGTTTACGCGGTTGTGGGCGAGAAAACGCCTTTGGCCGTCTGCAAATAGTTCCAGGTCATTGCTTACGGGGATTTGTAAAGTACTCGTTAGGGAAAACTTGGGGACTTTGGGAAAAGGGGAAAATCGAATGCGAGGGCCTATATAGGAAATGGCTGACTTACGAAAAATGAGGTCTGTTTCGTCAGAACCAAGTACCTTTAAGGCAGAGTTGGATTCATTTGCATCCAAGCGAACAGCACTGTAATCCACTTCAAAGCCTACATTCCATCTTCGGTTCTGGGAAACCCCATAGTTGAATTGGAAGATACCGGTAAAAAAAGTCTCGCGCTGCCCTAATTCTACCCGTTCCCGTTCATTATCCCGAAAAGCAGTCTGGGTATATAGGTTATTGAACCATTTGATCTCAACCTGTCCTTTTTTAAGTAATACAGAAGGAGTGAATTGCTGAATATTAGAAGTGGGATTAGAAGGATCTTCTATGAGTTGGGATTCAGCGTTTATCGTCCAATCATACGGATAAAAGCGCACTTGATAATTATCTGGAATAGGGCTTTCCCGATAGACATTTACATATTCAAGCAGACGCCTACCGTTAGTTTTAAAATCTTGACCATACCACTCAAATATCTGAGAAAGACCTACTCGCTGACGCTCAGGGTCTACTTGTACAAAATTTGGATCGGAAAGTGCCAGACGCGTTTGGCGATCTAATTGCTCCTCTAAGGAGTTGGGAGTATAGGCAAAGTTGGTGATGGGAGGACAGCCTTTTGCCGCACAGACTAAGACAAAATGAAGCCTAGGATCTGGGAAACGACCAAATACTTCCTTCTTTTCGAAATCATTCAAAGTATAAGATTGACCCGCAAAAACGTGCCTTTTCCCGTCAAAAAATCCTTCAACACTTTGGGGCGAATTTATAGGCCAGGCATCGATTACAGACTTGATTACCTGAAGGTTATAAGCATTGATCAAAAAAGCCTTTTGGGTGGCTGCATCTTTCCCTTCCAAGTCATACTCCATTACCTTCCTTACCAAGGTATACACATCTTTCATATTCTCTCTAAGGAGGGGATAATCTACTGCATCACCACTGACGTACTTAGCAAAAAATTCGTCTGCCTGTTGAAAAAAATCTTCAGCGGAATTTGGGTTCTGGGTAAATCCTTGTATGCAGATGCATAGGAGGATGAATAGAAGGATGTTACGGATCATTTTGCGTGTTATTTTTCAACAAAGTAACTATTCAGAATTGGAGGGGATTGTACGAAAGGAGACATTGTAGGCCAAAAGACAGTAAGAAAAAAGGATGAGTACATAAATTGATTAAGAGACTTAAAGGCACTTTCTAAATCAAATATTTATCTCTTTTCTTCCCAGAATTTCAGGATCTCTCTCGCTGCATATATTGGAGAAATTTTGTTTTCCATGATTTGCGATTTATAGTAGATCAATTTTTCCATGATTCGTTTATCTTGAAAGAACAGGTGCTTTAATCCCTCTTCAAGGGTGTGATCCAACCAAAAATTCAACTGCTGAGTTCTTTGGCTTTCCCACTCTTGGGTACTTTTAAGCAATGCTTCAAATCTACACAGGGTCTCATATATTTCTTCAAAACCAGTCTCTTCGAGAGCAGAACACAACAGGATAGGGATTTCCCATTGATCGAAGGCAGACTGCTGGGCATGAATTCCCTGCCGGTAAAATCTCTGTGATTTTTGGGCAAGGGCGAGTTGGTCTCCCTCCGCTTTATTAATAGCCATACCATCAGCCATTTCTACAATTCCCTTTTTCATTCCTTGTATATCATCTCCTGCATTGGGAAGAAGGAGTAAGAGGAAGAAATCCACCATATTTCTTACTTCTACCTCGGATTGGCCTACACCCACCGTTTCAATGAGTACCCAATTGTATCCCGCTGCCTCACAGAGGATACTGGCCTCTCGGGTTTTTCTGGCCACTCCACCCAAAGAACCCGCACTAGGGGAGGAGCGAATGTAGGCGCGATCTGAGCGACTGAGGAAATCCATGCGGGTTTTATCTCCCAGGATACTTCCCCCACTTTTGCTAGAAGAGGGATCCACAGTAAGTACAGCTACTTGGTGGCCTTTCTGAATAAGCAGTTTTCCCAAGACTTCAATGAAGCTACTTTTGCCTACACCCGGAACTCCCGTAATTCCCAAGCGAAAACTCTGGCCCGAATGGGGAAGGCATGCACTAAGAATCTCATTTGCCAGGTCTTGGTCAGCCTGGCGCGTACTTTCAATCAAGGTGATTGCCTTGCTCAGCACAAGGCGATCGCCTTGCAAAATTCCCTTTACATAGCTTTTCCGTAATTCTTCTTGAGCTGGGGCAATCATGAAAATATTCCAGATATAGGTTTATGCCAATTTACCCAAGGTAACACAAAGAATTTCATTCTTGTTGTACTACTTCAGGGTTTTTGGACAAAGAAACCTACTAGGGGGAACGAATGCGAAATTAAATTTTATTTTTTTTCCTAAGATCCCAACCTTTTTGTTTAACATGGGTCTCTAAACATATACATCCTCTCCCTTTTGTTTAGCTATTAACTGATTTACCCATGAGAAGCTTTTTTAGAAAACTCTTTTACATAGCCTTGGTAATTTTTGCTGTTTCCATTGTCTTTGGAAAACGCTTTGGGGGCTTCAACTTCTTCAGTAGTTCTTCTGAGCAGGAAGAATCGCATGCAGGAGCTTTTGAACTAGAAAGTGAAGGTACGCCTTTTACACGGATCGATATTTCGGGAAATTTTTTGGTGAAACTCCGTGCGGATGATCAGCCAGCCTATGCCGTAAAGGCATCTGGAAATCACAAGGATAAAATCAAAGCCTATATAGAAGGAGAAACCTTATATATTTCCTACAAAGGAAAAAACTGGCTTTCCCAAGGATTTTCCAAGCAAGTAGAAGTTCATATACAAGCACCGGAGCTCGAAAGAATCGAAGCGCACGGTGCTTTACGCCTGGAGTCCGAAAATACACTCAAGGTAGATGAATTGGACATCCATGTGAGTGGGGCAAGTGAGGCGGACTTGAATATCCATGTAGACTATCTAGACCTTCGGGCTAGCGGAGCCTCAGATATCGATCTGAAAGGGAAGGCACAAGAATGCAAACTACAGGTATCAGGTGCTGGGGAAATTGATGCTGAAGAGTTAAAAACAGAAGATATGGATGTGTCCATAAGTGGGGCAGGAGAAGCTAGGGTTTACGTTACAGATGCATTGGACGTCAAAGTTTCAGGTGCAGGTAGCGTTAAGTACACAGGAAATCCCAAAAATATCTCTCAAAGTATTTCTGGGGCAGGTAGTGTGAAATCAAGGTGAATTTAGTTTAATGGTCCATGGTCTGTAGTCGGTAGAAAACGTTGATTTTAGGTTAACATAAAATTCAACCACTAACCACCGTCTACCGACAATAAAAATATGCCTTTATTTTTTTCTGATTGAGGTCGTACTTGTTACGACCTTTTTTTGTTTTTTGGTAGTATGAATCCTCAGGAATTATCTCAGTTATTGGGAAGAATGGATGTATATCTGCTCGACCAAATGCTGAAGGGAAACATCGATTTAAGCCAACCCATCTTGGATGCTGGATGTGGCGGGGGAAGAAATACTGTATATTTTATGCGGATGAAGGCAGAAGTTTATGGAATAGATCAGAATTCAGAGGCAATTGAGGCAATCCGGCAATTAGCGCAACACCTAGATTATCCTCATCTCGATCGCTTTTCAGTACGAAGTATTTATCAGACGAGTTTTCCAGATGCCTTCTTTGGAACGGTCATTTGTAATGCAGTGCTGCACTTTTGTCCAGACAAAACCTATTTTGACAAAGCCGTAAGAGAATGTTGGAGGATTCTTCAGCCTGAAGGGATTTTATTTATTCGGACAGCCTCTTTAGAAGGTATGGAAGGGAAAGTCAAGCCGATTCGGGACAAGCAGGGCTGGTATGCAATTCCCGATGGAACGGAACGGTTTTTAGTGGACACAAAAGAATTAGTAGCTCTGAGCGAACAATTGGAAGGAAACCTTTACCAACCGCTACGATCAGTATTGCTGCATGAAATGCGAAGTATGTGTACCTGGTGTTTACAAAAGAGGCCCTGAAGTAGCCTTCCAAAGGCATATGCCAAGAATTTTTAAAGAAAAAATTAGGCAAATCAAAGGCTTAGATGTGCCTCGTTGAATGTCTTACAAGTGTGGAAATTTAAACTCCCTTTCTTGCAGCGTTTTCAAAGAATAGGGAAAAAGCTGCTAGTAGCATTCCGCCAAATCCTACCCAAAAACCAATTCTTGCCATATGAAAGAAGTTCAATGAAGTACCCAACGCACCTCCCCACAAGTAAAACATGAGCCAAGCAAAGCCTAAAAACAAGAGGCTGAAGAAAATGCCGTGGCTGTATTGCCTACCCCTTAACGCGCGGAAAATATAACCTAAGGCATGAGAGCCAAACCAGAGGGGTATACCCATCACTGCCAATAAACCTGCTACCAATCCTAGGCCTTCAAATCCTTCCGCAGTATTCCACTTCTCCGCTGCAAATTCTATTAAAGGTACTCCACCGGGAAAATCCATGGCCCCAAACTGATTGAGTATAGTTTGAAAAATATCTACCCCAGTTAAGGTGAGAGAGGAGTCCCCAGTTGTTAGGCTAGAATCCAATTCAAAATAGGGAAGGATAAAAGATCCCAAAATTGTCAGTCCACCTAATAAGAGTACTATTCTTTCTAGTTTCATGATACATGCTTTTGAGAAAGATAGAGAATAGGAGAGAAAGTTGAAATATGCAGATGATTTTTTTTGAAATAAAATTTGAATTGTAAAACCCTTTCATTATAATTACATCACGTTAAACATATTCCATTGAATCATGTTCAGAATAATTTTCACATATCTCACAAGTAATTCCCATCCGTGTCTATGGATGCAGGATGTCAAGGGATTTGCAAGGAGATATTCCGGGCGTGAGCTCTTTCGAAGGTAAGGATTGATTTTTAATCCCCTTTTCGCGCCCGGACTTGAATAAAGTTCGGGTTTTTTTTGTTTGCGAAATTTTTCGAAACGCCCGGAATAGTATTCCCCTTTCTGGGGACTACCATCGCAATATGACTATTTCATGATATTGCGAGATGGAAGTGGTGTGCACTATTTGTTGCAGTATTTGATTGCTTTTGTCTGTTGTTAGCCAACCCTACAATTATGTTGAGGCTATTTGAATTCCTACGCGATTTACACTATCGGAACCGCTCTGTCCGGTACCGGTTATTTCGTACCCGTAAAGCTCCACAACTATGAAAGAGTTAAGAAATACGCAAAAAGATATGCTGAAGCATGTAATTGTTCGGAAAGGAAAAGTTGAAGCTATGCGTCAATATATCTATCAGACGGGGAGCAGATTGGATATAGCCCGACAAATAGTGGAAAAACTAGCTTCAGATATCCAACCTGGCCCAAGCTAGCCCAAAAGCCCCTAATTGTGAATAGCCCGGCAGAATTCCTGTCGGGTTTTTTGTTGGATAAAGGAATCGTAACCTTCCCCTACAATAAGTGTTTTTTCTTTGGCTATTAACTAATTCTTTACAAAATTTACCACGATAAATCATAATGAATCTAAATAGAAATAGCTTACTTATACTTTAATTACCTTCGACCTTAATTCCAGGAGTATGAAAGTGACGAAACAACCCCCTGTAAAAGGGCATCCACAGAGTCATGGAAAGATGTTTGATAATCCCTTATTGGAGTTTTTAAGTAAAAGTAATCCGACGGTTACCTTTATCACATATGGATCTATAATCTCCACGTATATCGTTTTGAACTATTTATATGGGCCCATCTCAAACATTGGACAGGGAATAGCCCTTTACCTTGGTGGATTATTCTTTTGGACGTTTGCAGAGTATTTTCTGCACCGCTACCTATTTCACTGGATCACTGAGCATCCTTTTGTACAGCGGTTCCATTATTCTGTACATGGATATCACCATGAATTTCCCCGTGATGATACACGAGTATTTATGCCTCCAATTCCAGGACTTGTTCTGTCTACCCTCTTTTTAGGAATATTCTACCTAATTATGGGTACATATGCATTTTTGTTTGCGGCAGGATTTATCAATGGATACCTAATCTATTCTACCGTCCATTACAGTACACATAAGTTCAAGCCTCCCAAGTCTAAGTGGCTCAAGACCTTATGGAGACACCACAACTTACACCACTATCGCTTTCCCGATAAGGCCTTTGGTGTTTCTTCCCCTATTTGGGATTATGTCTTTGGTACTATGCCGCCTATGCCTAAAAAGCGAACGAAGAAAGTAGCTAACAAAGCTGTTGGAGCTAGTTAGGCCTTGATTGATAATAAGAACCTAGGATATGGGCTTCTCGCTACATTCCTTTGACCATTTTCCTCATTGCTTGACGAGTTCTAAGAACTGTATAGCATTCAACGGTTCAGAAAAGAGTTTCTGGGAAAGGGAGCCCAAGCCAGCTTCTTTGACCAGGGATATTACCTGATCGGTACTTCGGTGATAAACCCTCCAGTCGAATAGTACTTCCAAATAATCGATATTGGGATTGGTATCAGATACGATTCCAATAGCGAGTTTTGCGCCTGGGCTCATCCATGAGGCTACATGCTTGAGCATATGCATAAATAATTTATCGTCTAGGTAGTTGAATAAGCCCCCTGCCCAGATCAGGTCGTAGGTCGTTTCAGGCTTGAAACGAAATACGTTTTGATTGACAAACCGTACAGAACTTCCCAGGTGACCTAATAAACCCGAAGCGTACTCTATCGCATGCCTATCTACCTCTACACAGTCAAAAGCCATGGATTCGGGATTATGCACCTGAAGAAATTCTTTTATAGGTCGGCAAGATCCCGAAAGTAGGTTAAGGACTTTGAAACTAGAGGAAGAAGTAGAAAACCCAGATAAACTTTTCTCTAATAATTTTTGAAAGTAGGCCTTTCTATTCCTCACGGCAATAAAGGTAGGGAGGGAGTGGAAATGCCTGTCCCATGCGGCCCAATGTTCTGAATGCGAGCAATACTGGGTATAAATTTTATCAATAAGTTCAAAGTCTCCCGAATATACACGAGGTCTTGCAATGGCATGGCCATGCATGGTGTGAACAGGGAAAGCTAGATTTGCTTGTTTTTGAAGGAGTCCCAGATTGGATTTTGAAAGTTTACCTTCCTCTTTGTCTTGGTGGATTTCTGCAATCAAGCTCATGAATTCATTTACCACTTCCCCTTCGAATGGGCTTGTATAAATAAATTCCTTGAGTCTGAGAATAAAGGAATCAATAGGTTCAGATGCCATAGAATAAAATCAACGTATCGAAGATAAGGAGCAATTTATTAAATTTCGATCGTTTACAGTGAAATTTACTTAAGTAATTAGGGAAAATGGATTTTCAAGGTGGGGAGACTTTGCTTTTTAATAAGCCTAAAGGCTGGACTTCTTTCGATGTAGTGAAAAAGATTCGCAATACGATAAAAATCAAAAAAGTCGGACATGCTGGAACCTTAGATCCCTTAGCTACAGGACTCCTTATCCTCTGTACAGGTAAACACACCAAACGAATTTCTCAAATTCAGGAACAAGAGAAAGTTTACCGGGTTTTGTTTCGCCTGGGAGCTACAACTCCTTCTTATGATGCAGAATTCCCTCCAGAAAACCTCAAAGATACCAGCCATATCCGCCAGTCTGATGTAGTAGAAATTCTTCCTCAGTTTCGGGGGAATATTAAGCAAATTCCTCCCTTGTATTCCGCTGTAAAGGTCAAAGGTCAGCGTGCTTATAAGGCTGCCCGTGCTGGAAAAAGTCTGGAGCTAAAACCCAGGATTGTCTCGGTTTATGAATTCGCTCTGGAAGCCTGGGAGTCTCCCGAATCTGTCCAGGCACTTGTACGCTGTAGTAAGGGAACGTACATACGGTCTCTGATTCGCGATGTAGGTCAGACCTTGGGGGTTGGCGCTTATATTTTAGAATTGGAAAGAATCCAGATCGGAGAGTTCCTTCTGGCGGATGCTTGGAAAATAGAAGATTTTGTAAGGGAATTTAAATCCTAGGAGGATTTTGTGCGAGAGAAAGGCAAAAAAGAGCCCCGGCTACCACCCCGG
Source organism: Bacteroidota bacterium (assembly GCA_039197765.1). Classification (GTDB taxonomy): domain Bacteria; phylum Bacteroidota; class Bacteroidia; order J057; family J057; genus JBCCTX01. The sequence continues at coordinate 26,074 of JBCCTX010000015.1, read as the reverse complement.
GGCCTGATTAAAAAGGACTACTACTACTACTCGCGAGCCACAGGGGAAGGATTTGAACCTTCGCGAGAGACATCTGCCTTAATACTCATTGTCTCCCTGCAGTTTACATAATTATCAAACGTAGCTTTTCAGTAAATGTTTCAAAAAACTTAACTATTTGATTCAAATTTAGGCCGAAAAATTGGTTTATGCAAATTTTCTAAAGAAAATGTGAGGATTTTAACATTTTAGTCAAAAAAAAGCCGAAAACTTAATGATTGTATAACAATACGTGGCCAATTTGTTAAATCTGTTTACAATACGCAAAAGAACGATGATTTATTGCTACTCCTATCACAAAAATAGGACTTAGAACACTTTTGCTTACGATTTATCAATGGTTAGGTTCAGATTACGGTTCAAATTGAGTAAATTTCTGAACTAACAGTTCTATTTAAACGTTTTTCCATAGACTACAAGAAAATAAACTACTCTATATGAACTTTAACTTTTCTGAGGAACATAAACTCGTCCAACAAATGGCACGAGACTTTGCTGTAAATAAGTTGCAACCTGGGGTAATTGAACGCGATGAGATCCAAAAGTTTCCCAAAGAATTATTGCAAGAAATGGGGGAACTGGGGTTAATGGGAATGATGGTCTCTCCTGAATATGGAGGGGGAGGTATGGATACGGTCTCTTACGTGTTGGCGCTAGAGGAAATCTCCAAGTGGGATGCATCTGCGGCGGTTATACTATCGGTTAATAATTCCCTGGTTTGTTGGGGACTAGAGCATTTTGGCACGGAAGCACAAAAGGAAAAATATTTGCGTCCCCTTGCCTCTGGAGAAATCATAGGGTCTTTTTGTCTTTCGGAGCCTGAGGCTGGAAGTGACGCTACCCAACAGCGTACGACTGCGATAGATCACGGAGATTACTATCTGCTAAATGGCACGAAAAATTGGATTACCAATGCAGATATCGCCTCTGTGTATATGGTAATGGCTCAGACAGATCGGGAAAAAAAGCATAAAGGTATAAATTGCCTAATTGTAGAACGGGGAATGGAAGGATTTGAATTGGGACCTAAAGAAAACAAACTGGGGATTCGGGGCTCAGATACTCACTCATTGAATTTCAATGATGTAAAGGTGCCTAAGGAAAATCGGCTAGGAGATGATGGGTTTGGGTTCCGTTTTGCTATGAAAGTTCTGAACGGGGGGCGAATTGGGATTGCTGCGCAAGCGCTAGGTATAGCCTCTGGGGCATTAGACCTTTCCCTGGAATATGCCAATATCCGCAAATCTTTTGGTACAGAGATCATAAACCATCAGGCAATACAATTCAAGTTGGCAGAAATGGCCACGGAGGTGGACGCGGCCCGTCTACTCACTTTGCGCGCAGCAATTGACAAGGATGAGGGTAGAGACTATGCTCGTTCAGCTGCTATGGCAAAGCTTTATGCATCCAAAACGGCTATGTTCTGTGCAGATGAAGCAATTCAAATTCACGGAGGCAATGGATATGTAAAAGATTACCACGTCGAGCGGATGTTGAGGGATGCCAAGATCACCCAGATCTATGAAGGTACAAGTGAAATCCAGAAGATGGTTATTGCCCGCAGTTTGGTAAAAGAATTTGCCAAAGTTTAGGGAAACTTTTGGTACAGCTTAATCTTTTGAAAATGAGGGCATTGTGTCCTCATTTTTTCATATCCCCACCATTTTTTTAATCCGCGTCAACATCCACTTTGGTATTTGGTCTCGTAGCTTAGGCACATGTTAAAAACAACCAAATATCAAATGAATTTTTCAAAATCTATTTCAAAACGTATCTCCTTTTCAGTCGCTTTGCTACTGGCGATGGGATTCTCTAGTTCCCTGCTCTGGGGCTCTAGCCACAGAGAAGCACCTCTCATAGCGAATGACCCACTTGCAGACAACACAGATGTCTATGCCTTTCGCAGTCCAGATAACCCAGAAACGATCACCTTGATCGCCTGTTATGTGCCGCTACAACTTCCCTTTGGAGGCCCAAATTATTATCAATTTGGGGAGAATGTGCGGTATGAGATCCACGTCGATAATTCTTTAGATACCCCGGGAGATGATATCATCTATCGCTTTACATTTACCCAAGAAAATCAGGACCCTTCCACCTTCTTCAATATTCGTCTAGGTGCGGAGAATTTAAAAACCAGCTACAAACTTCAGCGGAGCGTAGATGGCGGGAATACTTTCGAGACCATCCTCTCTGAAGGAGAAGTGCCTCCATATAATATAGGTCCACGTTCCATCCTAAGTCCTGTTGGCTTAAATGCAGATTCTTATGAATCCCTATTTGAAGCAGGTATTATAGATACCTACACAGGAGAAAGGGTATTTTGTGGCCCAAGTGATGATCCCTTTTTTGTGGACCTGGGAGGAATATTTGATTTAGGGGATTCCCCACGGGCAAATGGAATGCCTGTGGATGGTATCGCAGGATTAAATGTAAGTACCATAGCTCTGCAAATTCCTATTGCTACCCTGCAGAAAGATGGGAAGTCTGTAAGTGAAGCTGAAAATATCTTAGATCCAGATTATGTGATTGGTGTCTGGGCTTCTGCAAGCCGGCCGTCCATGCGGGTCTTAAATGGTGATGGAACAGAGTCTCATATGGGAGATTGGGTACAAGTGTCTAGGTTAGGTATGCCTTTGACCAATGAAGCAATAATTCCCATTGGGGACAAAGATGAGTGGAATGCACGTACTCCTTACAATGAGAATACCGAGCATTTTGAGTATTTCTACAATCCTGAGCTTGCACTGTATATGGATGATAGCTTATTTGGCCCTGCTGTTCCAGCCCTTTCTCCGTTGAGAATCCAGCGCAATTCCCTTCAGCAGTTTGATTTTGGGAATGGTAAAGACGGTTTGTTTGCCCTAAAAGGCAACGAAGCCTTGGCTGGAACTGCGTTAGATGATGCTGTATTCGGTGCCTTATTACTGCCAAATGCCGGAAAACCTCGTTCTGTAGACCTTTGGCCTACCTTCCATACGGGGGTGCCTAATGTAATACCCTACCAATTGGCTACAGGAAAAGAGGGAAATCCGTTGGCAATGGGAAAGCCATTTGTTCATAACTTTCTTCCCAACGGGGGAGATATGTTGCGCCTAAACATGGCTGTACCCTCTACAGATAGGGATGATCCCAACTTCAGTTCCTTAGGACTAGTGCAAGCTGCCGTTTTAGGACTGACTGACAGCAGCTACGCAAATACCCGTATACAATTCATTCCCAATATGGACGGATTTCCAAATGGAAGACGGTTAGAGGATGATGTAACGCGGATAGAATTACAAGCCGTTTCTGGGGTAGTGCTAGCAGCTATAGGGCTTTGGTATGATGATTTTACCCCTGATTATGGAAGTCCTGTAACACAGGATTTATTGGATGTACTTACTTATACAACGGGCATAGAGGAAAACGATACAAGTTTTCGATACACCTTCCCCTATGTGCAGCTACCTTGGAGTGGAAATCCGGGAGGGATAGACAATGTTGCTACGCCTAATCGTGCTCCGATCGGATTGGGAACGCAAGCCCCTACCATTCTCATGGAAAGCTACCCTAACCCTTTTGAGCAGCATAACCAGATTCGATATACCCTTACCCGCCCCGCTAATATTAGCCTAAGTGTCCTCGATATGCAGGGTAAAAAGGTAAAATCTCTTTTTGATGGTAGACAGGTAGCTGGAAACTACGACTTTTCTTGGGATGCTCCCAACCTCGCCTCAGGAGTATATATTGCCAGAATCGTTCTGGAAAATACAGGTGAAGTTAAAACCTTGAAATTGCTCAAAAACTAAGGGCGAAAAATAGAAGTTTTACCTCGATTCTTTTCCCCTTTTCCTACTAATAATTTTTAACCCCACATAACAGATGAAATCTTTATTTATAGGTTCCTTCCTTCTAGGAGGGATGGTAGTACTATGCCTACAAACAGGATGTACAAGACTGAACTCTCAATCTCCATCCCATCGCCAATCTTGGGAAATTGCCGAATTATTGAATCGAAATGAACACTTGGGTAGCGTGGAAGAGCAGCAAGTAGTCTCTCGGCAGTACCATACCTTGAAATATCAGATCCTTCGCCAATCCGACGACTGGAAATCCTATATCCAACTTTCCCGGTTATTCATGATAGAAGCCCGTGTAACAGGAGAACATGGATACTACTATCCAGCCGCTTTGAGTTTGCTCGATAGGACGTTGGAGTATGCCTCTGAACATGATATCCAATTTCAGGCCTCTTTTTTAAAAGCCTCTGTATTGCTTTCCCTTCACCGATTTGAAGAAGCATTGAGGTATGGGGAAAAGGCCCTGAGTTTGAATCCTTATCACGCCCTTACCTATGGGACCTTGGTAGATGCTCATGTAGAATTGGGAAATTACGAAGATGCCGTTGTATGGGTTGAGAAGATGGTAAACTTGAGGCCAGACCTGCGGTCCTATGCCCGGATCTCTTACTTAAGGGAGCTCAAAGGAGATATCAAAGGAGCCGTTGATGCTATGGAGATGGCCATAGAAGCGGGTGTGCCAGGTCAAGAAGATCGAGCTTGGTGTAGAACCACCTTAGGAGATTTACATTTAAAATACGGTAATCTTCCTGCAGCTGAAAATCAATTTCAATGGGCTTTACACGAGCGCTCTAATTATCCATTCGCCCTAGCTGGTCTGGCAAAACTCTCTCAACTACAAGGAGCAAATAAGGAAGCACTCCAATTATTGGATTCTGCTGCATTGCTTATTCCTGAACTGAGCTTCTTCATCCAGAAGGCAAAGCTTGTTAAAGACTTAGAGGAGCCAACGCAACTCACAATGCTCCAGACGTCCATCCTAGAAATGTTTGACGACGATGAAGAGCAAGGACATCTTATGTATGCAGAAAGAGCCAAATATTTTCGGGATGTGTTAGGGGATGATAGCGCATTTTTCGCATATACCCAGATAGCGCTCTCCGAGCGACCGAGGAACAAAGAGGTGGCCCACCTTGCAGCAGGTATGTATTACCGAAAGGGAGTATTTGATCTCGCTCGTGAATATGCAGAGATAAGTGTACAGGGGGGCTGTAAGGATCCTGAATATATAGGCTTACTGGGCCTGATTTTAGTGAAGGAAGGAAATCTCAAGGAAGGAACAGACTATATTAAATATGCATTAGAGACAAACCCCTTTCAGGCTTATTTTTTCACAAAGGAGTTAAAGACCTTTTTGGACAAATCTGTTAAGACGAAAAAGGCTTAGAAGTTTGATAAGCCAAACCTTCGGTTATAAGGGGGATAGGAAGGGGGATAGTGGAAGTAGAAAGGTGGTGGAGCATGCTCCACCACCTTCATTTTTAAATGTATCTCTCTCTTTTGTTAGGATTTCTCCTCTTCTAACTTATCTATGAATTCTCTCCAAATTTCAATTTCAGCTTTGTGGGCTTCAACAAGGTCGTAAAGAACATGCTCATCGCCTGGATTCGCCTTTAGCTGCTTACCCAGATCCTTGCGAATTTCGCGTTGGGCGTCAATGCGGTCTAGATAGGCCTCTGAAAAGGTAAACTGATCTATCTGATACAATTTGATACTATCCTCGTACCGCTCAATTTCTCCCATTAAAAGCGTCGTAGCCTGCTCCAGCTCTTGCACTTCCTTTTCAGAGAAGTTGTAGATACTCTCTGTAGGTATGGAGCCTGTCATCTGTTGGAAGCCATCCGAAGGCATAAATTTAAGGAAGAAAATAAAGGCACTCACGGCAATGAGCAAGGAAGCCGCCACTTTCCAAACCGGCTGGGAACGCATCTTAGTCGAATTGAGCGCTAAGACTTTAGGTGTATCCAGACTTTTTTGTAGCTCGTCCCAGAGTCCTTCTCTCGGTTCTTCGACATCGAGCAATTCACGGTTTGATTCTATATACGATTCTAATTCTTTCCAATCCATTGGTTTAGCTTGAAATGTTAATGGCTAGTTTGCTAATTTTTTTCTGAGCAATTTTTTTGCTCGGTGATACTGCGATTTTGCGGTTGATTCCGTGATTCCTAAAATGGAACTTATTTCTTTGTGATCGTATCCTTCCATTTGGTACAGGGTAAAAATGACCCTGCATCCATCGGGTAACTCTTTGATAGCTTGATGAACCTTTCTTGGGTCAATCTTGCTTTCGCGCTTAGGTAATTCCTCTACCAGGTCTTCAATATGATATTGATGGTCCTCCAAGGATTCATATTGAATTCGGTTCTTTTTAATGGTGCTCAAGCACTTATTAATTACAATGCGCTTGAGCCAAGCTCCAAAAGATGCCCTTCCCTGATAGGTATGCAACTTGCTGAATGCGCTAATGAAAGCTTCCTGCAGTGCATCTTCAGCCAGAGAGGTATTACCTAGCATACGGGAACAGATATTAAACATTGCCTTAGAATACAACTGATAAAGGCGGAACTGTGCCTGTCTGTCCCCTGTTTTACAGGCCTCTATAATATCCGCATGCGTATTCACAAATGTAGAGTTGGATGAATAATTTAGCTTTAGTTCCAATGGTTGTAAAAGTTAGTCGTAGGTTTTGTAGGTATTTTAGAGACGCAGCCTATTTCCAAAGGTTGGAAGTACGGGAAGAAATTTTCTCTGCAATACTGCGGCTAACAGCCTCCTTGCTCATATTTGCCGTTTGAAATACCATGTTGGATTGTAGGTAATAAGGCACTCGCCTTTCCAGTAAGTCTTGAATGAAAATGGGCAGTTCCTCCTCTGAGTACTTGTTTAGCATGGGGCGATCTGCACGCATTTCCTTTAGCCTGCCTAATAGAATGGGATAGGGAGTCTGTATATAAAGGGTAAATCCCTGTGAGTTCATCCACTCCATGTTATCTCCATAACAAGGCGTCCCACCCCCACAGGAAAGAATCGTAGGCACTTCTGAATGGGATACCTCTTGCTCAAGCATTTGTCGTTCTATTTTTCTGAATTCGGCCTCTCCTAACTGGGAAAAAATATCGGGAATGCTCTTGCCCGAATCTCTTTCAATTTGTGTGTCCAGGTCTATAAAGCGCCAACCTAGGCGCTTGGCTACAGATTTACCGTAGGTACTTTTCCCCGTAGCCATAAATCCCAGAAGAAAAACCAAATCTTTTCTAGGAATATCCATCAGTGAGTTTGTCAATAGTCGATAAATTTGAGAAAAAATATTCATTTCTTTCGAATTATCAGTATCTCTGATCTTTTTTGTATGTAGGTAATTTTATAATTTGGGATGCATGGGGAAAAACTACTACGATTTCAACAGACGTAAGCATTTTGTCTTTTTTTTCATCATTTTTATTTCTCACCTATCCTTTGCCCAAGCCCCAGATGGCTACTATGAGGGTCTTGAGAGCCTAGATGGAGACCTGCTTAAACTGGGTTTACACAACCTGGTGAAAGATCATATCGAATATAGGTATACCTCTAGTTCTACCGATGTTTGGGATATATTGAAAGAGACCGACCAAGATCCCAATAATCCAGAAAATGTGATCCTATTTTACACCGGTTGGTCAATCAATGGAGATGCTGAGTACAACCGGGGGCAAGGATGGACCCGGGAACACGTGTGGGCAAAGTCCCACGGAGACTTTGGTATAGATCCAGGAGCAGGCACGGATGTCCATGCCCTACGACCTGCGGACGTAACAGTGAATAGTGCCAGAAATAACAAAGACTTCGACGAAGGAGGAGAGTTCTATATTGACGGGAACGGCCCTACGGAGAATCGAATAGATTCTGATTCCTGGGAACCAAGGGATAAGGTAAAAGGTGATGTTGCGCGGTGCCTCTTTTACATGGCAGTACGCTATGAAGGGGGGGGGGACGAGCCTGATCTTGAACTAGTTGACTCTGTCCGTTCTGTTGACTCTAATGCAGAACTAAAAGGATATCACGGTAAGTTATCGATGCTACTTAAATGGCACTTCCAAGACCCTGTGGATGAGTCTGAGCTTTCGCGCAACGACGTAGTTTTCTTTTACCAAGGCAACCGAAACCCCTTTATTGACCACCCCGAATGGGTAACTCGTATTTGGGACTCCTCGGGAGTTGGATTCTTTGAGCCGTTTGAAGCGCCTGAATCCGAAACGCCTGATGATATTACAGATACCTTAAATATTGACTCTATTCTATTTGTCTATTACAAAGACCTGGAAAACTTGGAAGGAGAAAGCCTAAAGAATACCCTTTCCGAGCGGATAGAGGAACAGCAGAGCTACTCCTACACAAGTAATAGCCAGGTAGATGTTTGGGATATCCTCAAAGAAACAGATAAGGATACAGCCAATCCTGAAAATGTTCTATTGTTTTACACAGGGCGTTCGGTAAATGCTGCACAGGAGTTCAATAGTGGTCGGGGATGGACCCGAGAACATATTTGGCCGGTCAGCCATGGAGGTTTTGACCTAACAAGGGGTATTGGGACAGACGTACACAATATCCGTCCTGCTGATAATACAGTCGCACGAGCCAGAGGGGATCTCGACTTTGATAGAGGAGGAGAAATTTACGTAGATGAGGCAGATACGACAGGGAATCGAGTTGATGCAGATTCCTGGGAACCTAGAGACGAGGTGAAGGGAGACGTAGCGCGAATGCTGTTTTACATGGCTACCCACTACGAGGGCCTAGACGACGAACCTGATCTAGAACTCTTAGATAGTGTAAATACAGTGGAAGCCTCCTTGAATGGGCTTGGGTTCCATGGAAAGGTATCCACCCTACTTCAATGGCATAAAGCAGATCCCGTGGATCAGTATGAGCGAAGAAGGAATAACGTAATCTATATATTTCAAGGTAACCGCAATCCCTTTATAGACCATCCGGAGTATGCCAATCGCATTTGGGATCCCTTACTGTACGATACCACCGTGGTAAACTACTATGCTGAGTTAGATACCTTACTTGACCATGAAAGCTTCAAATCAGCATTGCATGCCTTGGTAGATAGCCAGACTATCTACAATTATACCGATAACGATGAGGTTGATGTGTGGGATATCCTCAAGCAGAGCGACCGAGATCCCAATGATTCCAGTAACGTTTTATTGTTTTACACGGGGTGGTCAGTAGATGCCGAACAAGAGTTCAACAATGGAAGAGGCTGGAGTAGAGAGGATATTTGGTCCTTGGCTCACGGCGACTTATCCTCCTATAGAGGAGTGGGCACCGATGTTCACGCCATTCGACCCGCTGATATTACAGTGAATCGAGCAAGAGGAGATAGAGATTTTGATGAAGGGGGAACCCTATACCTTGATGGAGATGGGGATACAGGTGCCTTTCGGGATGAAGACTCCTGGGAACCGCGTGATGAAGTAAAAGGGGATGTAGCGCGTATGCTGTTTTACATGGCTGTGAGATACGAAGGAGGGGCCAATGAGCCTGACTTAGAATTGCTGGATACGGTGTTGACTGAAAACTTTACCCAACCTGGACTAGGCTATCACGGTAAGTTCTCTACCTTACTCAAATGGCACGAAGCAGACCCTGTTGGGCGATTTGAAAGGCTGAGAAACCAAAGCATTTTTGAATTCCAGGGCAATCGCAATCCTTTTATTGATAATCCTTCCTACGTTTACAAAGTGTGGGACACAACGCAGGCTTTGGTATTTATTCCAGATACGACAGAAGTCCTAACCTCAACACTGGAAACCTTGGAGGGACAAAACACGCTTTTCCTTTATCCCAATCCAGCCAAAGAGCAAGTAATTCTTACAGCGACCCATCAGCAAGGAGGCTTTGAATCCCAAGTGAGAATCCTTTCCCTCGAAGGAAAAGTACTAAAGGAGTTCTCCCTTTTACCCAACAAAGAAAAAGCCATAGATCTCTCTTCTTTGGCAAATGGCGTCTATTTGGTTGCCCAGGGAAATTCTGTGGTAAAATTATTCATCCAGCGATAATATCCATATAATACAAATAAAATAAATACTAAATAACGTATTTTCTTACCATTGGATAAGCCTTGGTGCGTTTGATCGTTTACTAGGTGTAAGTTAACACAGGGTAAATGAAAGCTTTCCACCTAGTAGCATGTTCGCTCAGAATCATCCTGATACCTATATGTTGGATATTCTTTTCTCAATCGATCCTATTTGCTTCGGATTTTCACGTAAGCCCACAGGGCAGTGATGCGCAGGGAGACGGTTCTTTTTCAAGTCCTTGGGCTAGCCTTCAATACGCTTGTAGTCAAGTCCCAGCGAATCAAGGTCATAGAATCTTACTATCAGCGGGAACCTTTGTAGAAAGGGGGGGATGTAAACTTTCCGCAGGGGTTTCCCTGGTAGGGGCAGGAATTGGCAATACAGTGCTAACTGCTTCGTCTTCCTTTTACAGGAACTATTACAGTGGCTTTGATGCAAACTTATTTTTGTTGCAACTCAGTGAAGGAAACCAACTGGTAGAGGGAATCACTCTAGAAGGTGGGGATAAAAATATTTATGGAGGGATCATGGTCCAAAATGCCCAGGCGGTCGAATTGAGGAATCTACAGATTCGTGGGTTTTTCTTTACAGGACTTTGGCTATGGAATACTCAAAATTCGTCCTTTCACCATTCAGCGGTATATGATTGCAGTTGGGGGAGTTCTGCATGGGCAGGCGGGGCCATTCATGTATATAAATTGAAACAGGTAAGGCTACACGACCTAGAATTAACAGAAATCCAACAAAGAGCTGGAACAAAAGGAGGAGGATTGGCCATTAAGGCTTTGGGACCAGGAAGTGATAATTCCCTAGAGGAAGTACACCTATATAACTGCGATATAAGCGTAAATCCCTATGGCGTTTGGCAAAATGGAGTAGCTCCTAATATTTCGGTTGAGTTTTGGAATGTCGAAGTTCGGAATTGTGAAATGAGGAACAACACCATTCGGCAACATGTGAGCTTGGTGAGTATTACCCCAGCGCAAAGTGCTCCGCTATCTTCAGGGTCCTACAGGGTGCGCTTACTTCAAAACCAGATGCTGTGTGAAGGCTCCTATCCCTTGGAGATTTCTATGAGTAATATAGAAGTTGCTGAGAACTATATTGATGCAGGATTTACGGGCTATGGGATAGCCAACTGGGAGCGAAGGGGAACCTTATATCAGAACTGGTATATCCACCACAATGTGTTCACGCATCTGGGAGCAGGCTGGCCCAGTAGCATCATTCAAACTCGGGGAGGGTTGAAATCACTCCGTTTTGAAAATAATACCATACACCTTGAAGGACCTCCAATTGGAATTTATTCCCCCTACGGTCCCAATACTTCTGAGGATATTCAAATTAGGAGAAATGTGATAATCAGGACGAGCCAAGGAGGCCCAGTTACTGAACCTGCGCAAGATTATCTCATCTATCCCAAAATCCATGAGGGAATTCACAGGCTCTCGCAGGTCCAAATCTCAGAAAATATTTTTTGGGGATTTACACCCGCACTTTCCCCGTACATAACGGGCCTGTTACAGGAAAACAATGCTGAGGCTGATCCAGGGCTAGCTTTGACAGGCAAAAAACCGTTCCCTTTTTATGAACCGCTAGGCGAAAGTCTGGCCAATCAGATGCAGGCTGGTGCTCGATTGGGAAGAGATACGTTGGACCCAACAGTTCCACAGCCAAATGAACCCAAGGATACCTTGATTCGAATTAACGTTGGGGGAGAGGCATTTGTCTCGGAATCTGGGGAGTATTTCATGGCTGATGATCCTTCATATCTTTCGGGGAATAGCAGAACGTACCTGCGTTCACACCCAATTTCTGGTACAAAAGATGATTTTCTCTATCAATCTGAACGCTGGGGCTATGAATTTGGGTATCATATCCCCCTCCCCAATGGAACGTATGAAGTGAGGTTGCACTTTGCCGAGATTTATTGGAAGAAGGCCGGGATTAGAGCATTTAATGTCAACATCGAGGAGGGACCAGTGGAGGTTCAGGACTTGGACATTTTCGAGGAAGTTGGACGGTTTGCTGCCTGGGTAGAAGAGATTCCTACGGTAACCGTTGTAGATGGAGTCATGGATATAGGGTTTTCAACCCAATTAAATAATGCCAAGCTTTCTGCTTTGGAAATCATCGGCGTAGTTGATGAGAAAGCGCCAAGCCCGATTCGAATCAATTGTGGAGGCGGGGAGCCCCTGAGGGTAGGTGAAGTAGCATTCATGGCCGATACGTTTTTCAGCCCAAACTCCCTTGTATGGGAAAATAAAGAACTTCAAGAGGTGGCACAGACAGATTGGGATCCTATATACACATCTGAACGGTTTGCCCAAGAGGCCTTAGGAACATTTGCTTATCGAATACCGGTGGAGAATGGTACTTATGTATTGCGGGTACACTTTGCGGAAATATACTTTGGCGCTGAAGGGGGGTATCCCCAGAGTGATGGGGTAGGGCGGCGCATTATGCACGTAGATATAGAAGGAGAAAGAAATTTGGAGGAATTAGACCTGGCGCGTTCTGTAGGATCTTCCGCAGCATGGGTGTTTGAAAAAGAATTGCGGGTTACAGATCAAGAACTTCACCTTCAATTTAGTGCTTCAAAGGATAGGCCTAAGGTATCTGCAATTGAAGTATTGCCTATTTCAGAAGCCTACTTTGTAGAAGACTCTCTCAGTCAAAGAAAAGGAGAAGCCACCCACTTTTTTGGAGAGGATCTTACGGAGGGGTATCATCCTGAACCATATGTATTCCCTAATCCCGCCAGGCAGTATACCCAGATCTTTTTGGAAGGGGATGAATGGGATGGAACAATGGAAATTGTGCTAACGGATGGCCAAGGAAGAAGGATACATACCCAGGTTTTTTCCAAGTCTCCTAGCACAAACAGTATTTACTTTCCGATTCAGAATCTAGCTCCAGGAATGTATGGGATAAGCATCCAAAATTCTTCGTTGAAAAAGTACCTTAAACTACTGATAAAATAGCTCGCTATTTCTCCCCAAAGTAGAGCTATGTTTCAAGTTTTCAGAAATAATTTCCCTCCTTAGTTTTCAGCTCCCTTAAGCACGTCATTTTTGGAATAATGAGAATTTCGTAATAAAATTTACCTAGCGTATAGTTGGATCATTTTTTTATATTCGAAAAATGGTTCTTTCATTATTATTTAAATTACGATTTTTTGTTAAAACCAAAACTCGAAACTTATGATTAGGTGATTTTGATATTTCATTTTACCGCAGATAAAAAATGAAGCTAATTTTTGTACATAAGTAATTGATTATCATTCTATTTTAGATAAATAGATAAATGTTATCTGTACATTGTTTATGAAGTTTTAGGCTTCGATTTCGGGTAATCTTTTAATAAATTTTCTTAAATACTGTCCTTCTTGTTCGATGAGTGGTATTGATTTTTAGGTAATTTAATAGTTAAATTTGTTGAATTGTAAAATATACTTTATATGATTAAAACAATTTACGTAAAAATTTAACACTATCATTAACATTAAAAATTATCTCCCAAATTGATTTTTACCTATTTCAGGAATGAAGAAATTCTCTCCACTCATTTTTTTCAAAGCCTTGCTACTAACGACCCTGCTCTTATTCAGTTTTTCTTTTGTGAACGCCACCGATTTCTATGTCAGTATTAACGGTAATGATAATGCTGGAAATGGAACGGCTGTAAATCCTTGGAGAACCCTGCGACACGCAGTAACAAGAGTTGCTCCTTCTCAGGGCCATAGGATAATTTTATCCGCTGGCACCTTCGTCGAATCTGGAAGAGTCGATTTACCTGAAGGAGTATCTCTAATAGGTGCGGGTAAAGGGGTGACAACGATTACAGCAAATTCGGGTTTCTACCGGAGTTACTACAGCGGATTTGACCACAACTTATTTTTATTGAAACTATCTGGAGGAGATCAAATCCTCAAGGGATTTACGTTGGATGGTGCCAATAAAAATATTTACGGGGGCATAAGCGTGACCTATGCCACCGATGTGGAGATATTCGACATCAAGATTCAGGGGTTTTACTTTTGTGGACTTTGGTTGTGGGATGTGCGGAATTCTTCCTTTCACGACTCAGAAACCTATGACAATAGTTGGTCTAGTTCAGGTTGGGGAGGAGGAGGAATCCACATCTATAAATTATATGATTTTTCCTTTTACAACCTACACCTCAAGGAAGTGGCTCAAAGAGAGGGAACCAAAGGGGGAGGCGTTGCTATCAAGGCTCTAGGGCCTGGATCTGACAATGTATGTGAGAATGTACGGATTGAAAACTGCGACGTAGATGTGCATCCGTATGGACCTTGGAACAACGGGCAAGCACCCAATATCTCGATTGAGTTTTGGAATGTGGACACCAAAAATTGTGTCATCTCCAATAGTATCATACGCCAGCATATTAGCTTGGTGAGTATTAATGACCAGCAAAATGCCCCAATGCCTGAGGGAGAATATCGCTTCAGAATCGTCGATAATGATCTAATCTCAGTAGGCTCCTACCCCATTGAGATTTCGATGAACAACATAGAAGTGGGGCATAATTACATCGACGCGGCCTGGACTGGATATGGAATTGCCAATTGGGAAAGGCGTGGAACGCTTTACGAAAACTGGTACATCCACCACAACGTATTTACAAAAATCGCTTCGGGATGGCCTTCTAGTGTCATTCAATCCAGAGGGGGTTTGAAAAATTTACAGTTTGTCAACAACACCATTCACCTCGAGGGGCCTCCGGTGGGGATTTATGCTCCCTATGGTCCAAATGTGTCCCAGGATATCACCATCGCAAATAACATTTTTCTGCGAACCAATCTTCACGATCCTTATACAGAACCCGCTGAAGACTGGTTAATATATCCTCGAACCAACGAAGGGATACATCGGATTGAAAATGTTGCAATTACAGATAACATTTTCCATGGCTTTCCCCAGAAGCTTTCTACCTACATTTCTGGATTGACGCAATCTGGTAATCAAACAGTAGATCCACAACTCAACCTGACTGGGGAAGCACCCTTTCCATTCTATGAACCTAAAGAAGGAAGTATAGCCAATATTCTCCGCGCAGGTGCCAGGTACAATGAGAATAACGGGATTACAGGAGTGGATTCCATTCCAGAGGACCCAGAGCTCATCCTGGATCCAGGTATGCTGGACCTACCTATCCGGATTAATGCAGGGGGGGAAGCATTTGTATCTGCTGCAGGGACACATTATTTGTCAGATACCCTCTTTGAAGGGGAAAGCCGGACAGCGACGCATATGGTTGATATTTCGGATGCCACCCTAAAATCCTTGTACCAAAGTGAACGTTGGGGTAAGGAGTTTTCCTACCGATTCAATGTTCCCAATGGCAAATACAGTCTCCGGCTGCATTTTGCTGAGATTTATTGGGGAGTGGCTGAAAAACGGATAATGGATGTCCTAGTCCAAGATAGCCTGCTATTGGATGATATGGATGTATTCCTGGAAGGAGGAGGAAAAAACCAAGCTTTCCAAAAGGTATTTGAAGGGGTAGAGGTCACGGACAATGTGCTCACCCTAGCCTTCTCCGCGAGTGCTGACAATGCCAAAATTTCGGGTATTGAAATCGAATGGGAGAATAACGCACCAGCCTTTGCCTTGAGTGCCTATGAGCTTTCTTTAGAGGAAGACTTTGATGGAACGCACGTAATAGATGTGGTACCAGATACAGTACACGAATTGGAAGCGGACCAGATCGTTACCTATCGCCTGGAACCAGAGCAGGGTAATATCGCCCAAATTGCGATCGATTCAGCCTCTGGGCAGGTTGTGGTCTCCGCCATTCCAGATAGCTTTGGCACGGAAACTTTTACGGTGATTGCCGATGATGGCCAGGATAAAAATTCCACCTTTGAGCAGTCCTTTACCCTTCAAATTGCAGAAGATAGCAGTAAATATCTCTCGCAGTTGACGAAGATTCGGATTAATTCAGGTGGACCCTCTTATACTACCACAGATGGAGTGGAATTTGCAGAGGATGACGGGTCTTATGTAGGGGGAACCAGCCGAACCTATATATCCACAGCGGAAATTGCAGAGACCGAGGATGATGCGATTTATCAGTCGGAGCGTTGGGGTAATGCCTTTAGCTACAATTTTCCCGTTCCAGAGGGAACCTATGATGTAATTTTACACTTCTCTGAGATTTACTGGCAGATTCCAGCGCGTAGGGTGTTAAGCGTAGACATCGAAGGGGGGGAAATTGAGGTACCAAGTTTGGATTTGGTAAGTGAAGTAGGTGCTTTCACCGCCTACCAGCACACCATCCAAGGAGTCGAAGTCTCGGACGGTGAGATGAACCTGGATTTTACAACCCTGAAGGATAACGCCAAAATAGCCGCTATTGAGGTGATAGAGTTAGAAAAAGAGGAAGCGGGCGAAGTGGTATTTGATCCAGTTTTACGCTTGAATTGTGGATCAGAAGATGACGTAGTTGTGGATGGAGAAGTATTTTCTAAGGATACATATTTTAGTTCCAATACCCACAGTTTTACGAGCAGTCAAATTGACGATATCTTAGGGACTGATTGGGATGTATTGTACCTAAGTGAGCGATATGCAGATTCTGACAAGGGTACTTTTACCTATAACATCCCTGTAGAGGAAGGAAAATATAGGATAAAGCTCCATTTTGCAGAGATCTATTTCGGCGCAAAAGGAGGCTTGGAGTCCGTATCAGGCGAAGGGCGCCGTTCAATTGGGGTAGAATTGGAGGGAAGTCCGATCCTATCTGAACTAGACTTGGTCTCAGAAGTTGGCTCCATGACCGCCTATGTACATGAAGCAGATGTTGAAATTTTAGATGGAGAACTCACCCTAGACTTTTCTGCAACGAAGGATCGGCCCAAGATTTCTGCCATAGAAGTCTACAAAGAAAGGCCTGTTGAGTTAACGACCCTTCGAATCAACGCCGGAGGTAAGGAACCTTATACGATTGGGGATCTGGTATTCCAGCCTGATACTTTCTTTTCTGAGGGTTCTCTCCATTGGCGCAATGATCAAGTGGAAGATATATCTGGTACAGCAGCCGACGAACTGTATCTTACAGAGCGCTTTGCAGATCAAGACCAGGGAATATTCTCATATGACATTCCTGTGGTAAATGGAGAATATGTATTATACCTGCACTTTTCAGAGATATATTTTGGTGTCAAGGGAGGGTTGCTAGACAAGGGAAGAGGAGAGCGTTTGATTGACGTTTCAGTAGAAGAAGTCTCAGTAATCGAATCGCTTGATGTCGTAGGAGAGGTCGGTTCAGGTACTGCACTGATTCAGGAAATTCCTGTAGAGGTAAAGGATGGAGTGCTAAATATTGACCTGGGGTCTTCTAAAAATCGGGCAAAGCTATCCGCGATAGAGTTGCTACCAGCAGATTCCATCAATTCTGCTTTGGTATACCAGGACTTTAGAAACTCGATTCGCATCAACGCAGGGTCTTCGGAAACGAAAGAATTTGGGGGATATACCTTTATCGCCGATACTTTCTACACAGCGAATACCATGAGTTGGCACAATGAGTTCATCATGGATGTCAAGGGCACAGAACACGACGACCTCTATCGTTCTGAGCGTTTCTCTGACAGAAACCAAGGAGAATTTTCCTATCAGGTCCCTGTAGAAGATGGAGACTATGTGGTATACCTCCACTTTGCAGAGATTTACTTTGGCTCGGAAGGGGGTTGGCCCAATGGGGCGCAAGGGCAGCGTGTCTTCAACGTTTCAGTAGAGGGAGAAGCTGCCATAGAGGAATTAGACTTATATTACGAAGTTGGGGCAATGTATGCATACGTCCAAGAAGTTCGGACGACTGTAACAGACGGAGTGCTAAATATAGACTTGGGGTCTACACAAGATCGGGCGAAAATATCTGCCATTGAGATATTGATTCCGTCGGAAGCAGACCAGTCTGTCAGTCGGATTGCTTCAGAAAATAGGACATTTGCTACAGGTAACACCCTGAAGGAAAGAAGTCATATTTCTCTGGCACCCAATCCTGCAGTCAATACGGTAAAGCTACTCGTAGAAAGCGAAGCCTGGGAAGGATTTTATGAAGTCGTCATTTACGATAGCAGGGGGAGAAGGGTTCAATACTACCAGTTTGACAAACCGAGTGAACTGGTGAAGCAACCCTTGAATATCGAGGACCTCTTACCCGGCTTGTATGTAGTCAATGTTGTGTTCCAGGGTGAAAGCGTGAGCCAAAAGCTCTGGAAAGCGGATCGTTAAGCATTTTTGAAATAGATAAAGGGAGACATAGAGCTGTTTTCCCCTACTTCTCCCAGAGAGCATGTAGGTTGGAAAACAGCTCTTGTATATTTTTTGCAACTAATCTCGTTCAGGCACGTAAATAGGTAGATACACCATTTTCATCCCTTTCAAACAAGTTTAACAATTTTCGACCAATAAATTACGACAGTAGAATTAATTGGCACGTATTTTTCTTGTTTAATTTTGACGCAGCCTTTCAGTAAGAAGGATTTTTTAGGAAAGGGTTTGAAACTATTGGCTTTAGCCAGTAACTTTGTGAGGTTTTTTGAGTCATAATAGTATAATATAACGCATAGCCACTAGCAAAGAATGAGACAGCTCAAGATCAGTAAGCAGATTACCAACAGGGAATCACAATCACTAGACAAGTATCTTCAGGAAATCGGAAAAGTGGAGCTGTTGACTCCTGATGAAGAAGTTGATCTAGCCAGAAGGATTAAGCAGGGAGATCAGGTGGCTTTAGAAAAGTTGACAAAAGCGAATCTTCGCTTTGTTGTTTCCGTTGCTAAGCAGTATCAAAACCAAGGTCTTTCTCTTGGAGACTTGATTAATGAAGGAAACCTCGGACTTATCAAGGCCGCTAAGCGTTTTGATGAGACCCGTGGATTCAAATTCATATCCTATGCGGTATGGTGGATTCGGCAAAGTATCCTCCAGGCACTTGCCGAGCAATCTCGTATTGTACGTCTTCCCCTCAATAGAGTAGGGGCTTTGAATAAAATTGGTAAGGCGTTTTCTAAGCTCGAGCAAGAGTTTGAGCGCGAACCTTCTCCTGAAGAAATTTCAGAAGTCCTCGAAAATATGAGTGAGGATGAAATTTCTGATACCCTCAAGATTTCCGGAAGGCATGTATCGGTGGACGCCCCCTTTGTTCAGGGTGAAGAAAATCGCCTACTTGACGTACTTGAGAACGATGCCGAGCCTAACCCTGATAACGAACTCATCAATGAGAGCCTAAGTAAGGAAGTTGAGCGCGCATTGAGTACCCTCACACAAAGAGAGGCAGAAGTTATCCGCCTCTACTTCGGTATCGGGGTTGAACATTCTCTTACCTTAGAAGAAATAGGGGAGAAATTTGACCTTACCCGCGAGCGTGTCCGCCAAATCAAGGAAAAAGCCATTCGCAGGCTCCGCCATACCTCCCGCTCTAAGGGATTGAAGACCTATTTGGGATAAGGATCGGTCCATGGTATTATAGTCCATAGTTGAGCAAGATAATTATGGCAAAAAAAATTCTTCGTACAATTCCTTCATTTGCCTTTTAGCCAAATTTCATTCCATAGGATTGAATTTTTGAATTCGATAGGAACCCTTTACTGTGGACTTTCGACTATTCAACTACTTATCCTATTCCTGAATCTCAGCCCCTTCTTCCACTTCTATCTCTATCCCTTCAGATTCTTCTGGAGGATTTCCATACAAGTATAGGTCAACAGGGTCGCCTAGGCGGATAGAATCTCTATAGCCAGATTGGGGGTCTTGAGAAAATACCCTCCCCCAGTACTCCTGAGGTCCGTCGGGGTTAAATGAAAGCCTTCCTAGACGGAGGCCACTCTCCTGGAGCAGTTGCACAGCTTCTTCATGGGTATAGCCTACTAGGTTGGGGATTTGCACTTGAAAGTTTGCTGTCGATCTTCCGACAACCAAATCAATGGTAGTTCCCTGAGCTACTTTGTTGCCAGGTTTTACATCTTCGCCGTTTAACTTAGCTTCCAAAACTACATTCGTAGCTATATCGGGTACAAAAGAAACCTTACCCACCCGAAGCTTCCAGTTTTCCAAGGTAGCCTTTGCATGGTAGAGCGAAAGATCTACTATATTGGGAATCTCCACCATCGGAGGAGATTCTTTATTGAGGGTCAGGAAAACCGTTCGGTCCTTCTTTACTCGACTCAGTGCTACGGGTCGCTGCTGAACGACAACCAGGGGAGGTAAATCTTCAATGTAGGTACAGTCTACGACGACTGGGTTGAGCCCCTTCCTTTCTAGCTTGCTCACCGCCGTTTCGTATTCCATTTCGTAAATACTCGGAACGATCAACCCGGAACCATGCTGGGTGTAGTTTGGGAGGAAGACTGTAAACAGCAATGCTACCCCAATCGTACCCAGTATAATCAGCCCTAATAGGGTAAGGAAGAATTCTTTGCTTATAAAATAACGTAACATGAAAATCGCTTCAGATTAATAGACTCGTAAGGAAAACATTGCCTTCAAGCTAAGAACTTTCAATAGATTTCTCGGTAAAGATCGGCAATTTCTCATAAAAACACTATGAACCCGCTACATTCGCTCTGGCATATCGATTCCTAACAAGCCCATAGAAGCCTTCAAAACCTGTCCAGTAAACTGGGCAAGGGCAAACCTATAAGAACTCGTTTGGGGTTGATCCGACTGGATAATTTTATCCCCATGCCAGAAGCGATTGAAATCCTTTGCCAGTTCAAATGCATAATTTGCAATGATTGCGGGGTTGTAACTTTCTGCTGCATCCTTCAAAACGGAAGGATATTGGTAGATTTTACGGAAGAGTAGTCGTTCGTGTTCTTTCATCCCTGATTCGGGTCGCACATCTGGGGAAAATTCCAGCACTTCTTCTCCTTTTCGCTTGAGGGACGCTGTACGCGTAAAAGCATATTGAATGAAGGGCCCTGTGTGTCCATTGATATCAATGGATTCATCGGGCTTAAAGAGTATGCGTTTGCGAGGATCTACTTTCACCAGAAAGTACTTAAGGGCCCCCAGACCTAACGTGTGGTATAATTTTTCCAGCTCTTCCACTTCCATTCCCTCGGTTTTCCCTAATTCTTGGGTGATTTTTTGTGCGGTATCCACCATCTCATCGATTAAGTCATCGGCCTCAACAGTTGTTCCTTCCCGGGATTTCATTTTCCCCGTTGGAAGGTCAACCATTCCATAAGATAAATGAAAAAGTCCGTTGGAATAGGCTTTACCCAATTTCTTGAGAATGAGAAACAACACCTTGAAATGATATTCTTGCTCGTTTCCTACGACATATACAGACCGATTCATTTTGTACTGATCGTACTTCGCATCGGCTATCGCCAAATCTTGGGTAATGTAGATAGAGGTTCCATCCTTTCTCAATACCAGTTTCTGGTCTAGGCCCTCTCCACTTAGGTCCACCCAAATAGAACCATCTTCCTTTTGATAAAAAATTCCCTCAGAGAGTCCTTCTTGTACGGTCTCTTTTCCTTTTTTATACACCTGGGACTCATAGTAATAGGTGTCAAATTTTACGCCCAATCGTTCAAAAGTATACTCCATGGCTTCATAGACCCAGCCATTCATTTTGGTCCATAATGCTAGGGTCTCCGGATCTCCTGCTTCCCATTTGCGGGTAAGCTCTCGAATGGCGAGTTGGGAGGGGGCTTGCTGCTCTGCCTCTTCTTTACTTAGGCCCGATTCTTTTAGCCCAGCAATCTCTTCTTTGTATCGATTGGCATAGGCTACATAGTAATCTCCTACGAGTTTATCCCCTTTCTTACCGCTGGATTCAGGAGTTTCACGCTCATGGGAGTCTAGCCATGCATACATGGATTTGGAGATATTGGTCCCCCGATCGTTGAACAAACAGGTAGGAATGGCCTTGTATCCGTTTGCACCAAGAATACGCGTGAGGGCATCCCCTAGCACGATGTTTCTTAAGTGGCCTAAATGTAGGGGCTTATTGGTATTGGGAGAACAAAATTCAACAACAATGGCTTGCCCGTTTCCTTCTTTTCGGGTGAGAAAAGCAGGGTTTTGGTAATTCTCGGCTAGAAAATGGTACCAAAAGGTATCGGAAAGAGAAAGGTTTAAGAAGCCCTTGATGACGTTAAATTTCGTAATTTCTGTAACGTGCTCTACGAGCCACTTTCCAAGCGTCTCCCCAATCTGAACCGGACTGCCTAGTTTATAGCGGGTAAGCGGGAATACCACTAAGGTGAAATCCCCTTCAAATTCTTTACGGGTTTCCTGTACGGAAAGAGAGGAAGGATCGATCTCTGTATCATATAACTCCTTGACACAGCTTGCTGCTGATTGTTGAATGTGTGTGAAAATTGGTAACATAATACCCTGAAACGTTCTGGTTGAGAAGAATTCACGCCAAAAATGGGAAAAAAAAACCGAAGCAGGAAAGTATCGGAAAAATTTGGAATTCTAGATTTTACAAAACTATCTTTACAGACGCTAACTACATCCCATTAAGAAGAATATAGAGGAACAAGTCCGTGTATTAACATAATTTCACTTTTCTGTCTTCTGACTTTTCTTATCTATCTTCTTTCCCTTTGGTGTGATTAGTATATAAAGAACGAGGTGAGAGAACTGGCTCATAGACCCTCTGGCAACCTTCTCATATGAAAGGTGCCCCATCCAGCCCCGATAGCGGGAACTATACACTGATTAACCGAATCTCAAATGAAAAATTGTGTGTGTACCTAAGTAAACTTATCCCAATGATTGGGATAGCCTAACTTTTTGGTTTCCCAATCGTAGGTTGCTTCAGGCTGGCGTAGTTTTCAGTGCAACAAATTGTTGACCCTTGTATTCCTAACATTTAGGAAGTAAATAATTACACTTAAAAACCGATTTCACAAACAAAAACGACCATTATGGACCAAACCTATCATTTTGACACGCTACAGCTGCATGCTGGGCAGGAAGTAGAAGGCACGACCCTGTCTCGTGCAGTACCTATTTATCAAACAACTTCCTTTGTATTCAAGGACAGCGAACACGCTGCGAACTTATTTGCCCTCAAGGAATTCGGCAATATCTACACCCGAATCATGAATCCTACCACGGATGTATTTGAGAAGCGGGTGGCGGCTTTGGAAGGGGGAGTTGCAGCACTGGCTACTGCTTCGGGCCAGTCTGCACAGTTTATTGCCATCAATAATGTGGTAAATGCCGGACATAACCTCGTCTCTTCTCCTTACCTCTATGGAGGTACTTACAACCAATTCAAAGTAGCATTTAAGCGTCTGGGAATTGAGGTGCGTTTTGCAAAGAGCGATAAACCTGAAGACTTAGAAGCACTCGTGGATGAAAATACCCGTGCATTGTATGCTGAAACGATCGGAAATCCAGGGTTTAGTGTACCTGATTTTGAAGGCTTGGCTAGAGTAGGGGAGCGCCACGGAATTCCCGTAATTGTGGATAATACCTTTGGAGCTGGGGGATACCTATGCCGCCCCATTTCTTATGGAGTTAATGTCGTAACCCATTCTGCCACGAAGTGGATTGGTGGGCATGGAACCTCCATCGGAGGAGTGATTGTCGATGCAGGTAATTTCAACTACGGCAATGGGAAATTTCCCCAATTTACAGAACCCTCTGAGGGCTACCACGGAATGGTTTTCCAAGATATCTTTGGTCCAGAAGGTCCATTTGGAAACATTGCCTTTATCATCCGTTGTCGGGTGGAAGGATTGCGAGACTTTGGTTCTGCACTGAGTCCTTTTAATTCTTTCCTGTACCTGCAAGGACTTGAAACACTCTCCCTCCGGGTACAGCGCACAGTGGACAATGCGCTAGGCCTTGCCAAATGGCTGGATGCACATCCCCAGGTACAACAAGTAAGCTACCCAGGGTTGGAGCACCACCCTTATCACGAAACGGCAAAGAAGTACTTGAGTAATGGCTTTGGCGGGGTATTGACCTTTGAATTAAAAGGGGATAAAGAAGCTGCAGTGAAGTTTGTCAATAGCCTACAATTGGTGAGCCACTTGGCCAATGTAGGAGATGCAAAAACTTTGATTATTCACCCTTCTTCTACTACGCACCAGCAGCTTTCAGATGCTGAGCAGCTCGCAGCGGGTGTTACCCCAACCCAATTGCGCGTTTCAGTTGGGATTGAGCACATGGAGGATATTAAAGGTGATTTCCAGCAAGCCTTTGAAGCACTTCATGTACCGGCATAAATTGTATATATTTAACAAAAATAAGGATAAGGGCAGGTTAATACCTGCCCTTATTGTAAATTCCTTGTTCATTCCTGCTCACCCCTGATTCTTCTCAAACCTATGCCAAAATTGGTATTTCAATACCCTTCTGAATTTCCCCTGGAATGCGGGGAGTCGTTGCCCTCCTTCCAGCTTACTTACCATACCTACGGTAGCCTAAATGCGCAAAAAGACAATGTCATCTGGGTGATGCACGCCCTGACTGCTAATTCCGATGCCGCAGATTGGTGGGAAGGCCTATTTGGGGAAGGGCGTTTGCTTGACCCTAAGAAATATTTCATCATTTGTGCCAACATGTTGGGCTCCTGCTATGGTTCTACCTATGCCCTATCTGAAAACCCCCTCACGGGGAGGCCTTACTTTCACGACTTTCCCCTTCTGACCAATCTGGACATGGTGAAGGCCTTTGACTTACTGCGGGAAAGTCTGGGTATTTCCCAGATCAGCTTGGGCCTCGGAGGCTCCATGGGAGGCCAGCAACTCCTGGAATGGGCCATTTTTCGTCCCGAAATTTTCCACCAGCTCGCTCCGATTGCTACCAATGGCCGACATTCTCCCTGGGGGATTGCCTTCAACGAAGCCCAACGCATGGCGATCCTGGCTGATGCCAGTTGGAAGGAAGACCGACCAGATGCAGGCCTGGATGGCATGCGCGCAGCAAGGGCCACTGCCTTACTCTCCTATCGCTCCTATGAGACGTATGGTCGAACGCAAGAAGATCCCAACCCTACCCATGGACAATTGGAAAAGTATCGGGCATCTACCTACCAACAATACCAGGGGGAGAAATTGGCGCGTCGCTTTGATGCCTTTGCCTACTGGACCCTGTCCCAAGCCATGGATGCCCATGACTTAGGGCGTGGACGTGGAAGTCGAGAAGCCGCACTTGCTACTATCCAGGCCCAGACTACCTGTATTTCGATTCATTCGGATGTACTGTTTCCACCTGTTGAACAGCGTTTTCTAGCTGATCACATTCCTAACGCCTCCTATGAAATAGTTGAATCCATGTATGGACATGACGGTTTTTTGATAGAGACTGAGGCCCTGAATCGGATACTAGGGGAGAAGAGAGAGGTCGGAGGTGAAAGGGTTCTTTGATAGGCTCCAAAAAAGAAAGGGAAATACAAATTATTTATAGTGAGTCGGGTAGGGCCAGATGATCATCTGGCTTAGAGAAATCAATATCCTATTTTCATAAAAATGGCTTTCCTTCGCTCTTCGGTAAAACATCCTGGGTTCTGGATAAGGAAGTAGAAAATTTTCTTGCTTTGAAAGAAAAAATAGGTAGCTGCAGATGATCATCTGCGGTGTATTATACACCTAAGACCGGAAAGAAAGAGAAGTTTTCATGTTTAGGGGTATCGGTACTATGTACCTGCCAGATGATCATCTGGCCCTACACCTTCTGCCACAGCGTAAAAGCCTAAATCCTCGGTAGAATAGTATCGAATAAAGAATATATTGCTCTTGGATGAGATAGAGACTGAGCATCCAGGTTATCTCTTAGCGCAGGACACCCACTATGTAGGTACCATTAAAGGGGTAGGCCGAATTTACCAGTAAATGGTCATCGATACTTACTCCAAGAATGTCTTCAATAAGCTCTATGACCAAAAAATGGCGATAGTGAGCTAGAACTACAAATTGATTACCTTACAGTTGATACCTGCTTCACTTCCCCTGTCTGAGCTTGTCGTTACTATTATATATTAAAACTGTGGACCATTGACTATCCAACCATCATACCCTCTAAGCTCCCCCCCATGCTCCAACTCCCTCCCCATTTAACCTTAGATACCCTCGACTCCCACATGGTCTCCGTCCAAGGCGGCATCTTCGTACGAGGT
>JBCCTX010000014.1:0-48527 GCA_039197765.1 Bacteroidota bacterium | reverse complement strand
GTTTTTACCATGGAAGCCGCGGAAGGGAAGCTCTTCAGGCCCCTTGCCTACACCAAAAGCTTCGCCCTTATTGCCTCAATCATTATCGTCCTAACCTTTCTCCCTACCCTGGCTCACTCTCTTTTCTCTCTTAAAATGGGAAAAAATATTTGGTCCTATATTGGAAATGGTTTGCTACTCATTGCAGGGGCTATCTTACTAAATTTTCTTCCTCTACCTTATGGGATATCCTTACTCCTATTGGGAAGTATCGGGGTTTTGGAAACTTGGATGGAAAAAAGGCTCCCATCCAGGAAGGCTCGAATGAGACAGATTAAAATTACCCTTTATGGAGGGTTGATCACCTTTTTTCTCGCCCGAATGTGGGTACCCCTTGGGGTTTCAAAGACCCTCTTCCTGAATTTTCTCTTTGTTGGAGGAATGATCGCTCTTTTACTCGGTTTCTTTTCCCTACTCATCCAGTATTATTCTTCCATTTTACGGGTTTTACTCCAGTATAAATTTCTCTTCTTTGGGCTCATTGGACTCTTAATACTCCTTGCTGTTAGAGTTTGGAGAAATACAGGCGAGGAGTTCATGCCTCCCCTAGCGGAAGGTTCTTATTTACTGATGCCAACGGCTATGCCCCATACTGGTATGCAAGCAAGCCTACAGAACCTCCAGGTTTTAGATATGGCAGTGACAGCCATACCTGAGGTAGAAAGTGTGGTAGGAAAAGCAGGACGTGTCGAAAGTTCGCTTGATCCAGCTCCAATCTCCATGTATGAAAATATCATCTTGTACAAGTCAGAATTTAAAACGGATGAAAAAGGTAGGAGAATCCGATTTTCCTATGACCCCCAGACCTCCTCCTATCGAAGGACTTCAACGGGGGAACTCATTCCCGATCCTAGTGGAAGGTACTACAGGCAATGGCGAGAACACATCCAAGATCCTGAGGATATCTGGGAGGAAATTGTCCGTGCTACGCGCCTTCCAGGCGTAACCTCCGCCCCCAAACTACAACCGATTCAGACGCGCCTGGTCATGCTCCAATCAGGGATGCGTTCCCCAATGGGGATCAAGGTCCAAGGTACAGATTTAGCTTCTATTGAGGATTTTGGACGCATTCTAGCACAATATTTAGGTGCTGTAGAGGGAGTACAGGATGCTACAGTATTCGCGGAACGAATCGTGGGAAAACCCTATGTACTGATAAAAATTAATCGAAAATCGATCAGTCGATATGGGCTACGCGTAGAAGATGTGCAACGCTATATACAAGCAGCAGTAGGAGGAATGAAGCTCAGCACTACTGTAGAAGGACGAGAACGCTATTCCATACGGGTCAGGTACCCTAGGGAATTGCGGGATGACCCTGAATTACTCAAACGGATGTATGTAAGTACTCCCAAGGGGATACATATTCCGTTGGGAGATTTGGTTGATATTACTTATGAACAAGGGCCTCAATCTATCAAGAGCGAGGACGGATTTTTGGTAGGCTATGTATTATTTGATAAAGAACGTACCTACTCTGAAGTAGAAGTTGTTGAAAATGCTCGACGCTACCTTGAGCAGAAAATAGCTGAAGGAGATCTATCCATTCCTAGCGGCCTCAGCTACCGCTTTGCCGGAACGTATGAACAGCAAGTTCGAGCTAATAAGCGTCTGGCCATCGTCATCCCCATGGCCTTGGTTCTCATTTTTCTCATTCTATACCTCCAGTTTCGCTCTGTAGCCATATCCTTTATGGTCTTCAGTGGGATCATCGTGGCCTTCACTGGAGGGTTTCTCATGATTGGCCTATATGATCAAGCTTGGTTTCTCAACTTTGAGCTCTTGGGGAGCAGTATGCGAGAAGTGTTTCAAATACACCCCATCAACCTAAGTGTAGCTGTATGGGTAGGCTTTCTGGCACTATTTGGCATTGCAACTGATGATGGGGTCCTGGTGGCAACCTTTTTAAGAGACAGTTTTCGTTCCAAGAAGCCTCAGACGGTAACCGAAATTCGGGAAGCAGTTATCATTGGAGGGATGAGACGGGTGAGACCCGCTATGATGACCACCGCAACCACCCTTATAGCCTTACTGCCAATACTTACCTCTACTGGTAGAGGAGCTGAAATTATGATTCCTATGGCCATTCCCACATTTGGAGGGATGGTTTTCCAAAGTATAACCCTATTCACAGTACCTATTCTATATTCTATGTGGCAGGAATGGAGAATTAAGAGAATAGGTCACGCAAAAGAAATACCGTAATGAAAAATATGATAACCTTCATCGGAATATTGTATATGGGAAGCTTATTTACCGCATTTTCCCAAACTCCTCGCGCATTATTTGATTCAGCGCTGAAGGCGAATCCTGCCCTGGAAGCCCTTAGGCAAGAATATCAGGTAGCATTGGAACAAGTTCCACAAGTAAGCCAACTGCCTCAGCCTCAAGTAGGCGTTGGAGCCTTTCTCTCCCCCATCGAAACCCGTGTTGGAGCTCAGCGAGGGCGTTTGAGCGCCTCTCAGCGCTTTCCTTGGTTCGGAACCCTCGAAGCAAATAAAACACTTGCTCTTTCTAAGGCGAAGGTAAGCCAGGGGCAAATTGCTGCCCACGAACTAGAAATATATTACCAAATCCAAACTGCCTATTTCAACCTATACGAGTTAGAGGCCTCCAGATCATTGACACAGGAGAATATTACGCTGCTCACGGCACTCAAACGCATTGCAGAGAGCAGGGTAGAAAGTGGCAAAACAACGCTTGCAGAGGTACTGCAGATTGATCTAGCCCTCCAGGAATATAGACAGGAACTCAACATTTTGACCCTAAAAAGGAGGAAACCGCTGGCAGTGATCAATCAGCTTTTATACCGACCACTTGAAACGGAAGTTAGTCTTGCCTCAGATCTTCCCTTTGCAGATCTTCCTATCCTGGAAGATACCTTACCAACAACTATTCATCCTGAATTGAGGATATTCTCCCAAAAACAAGCAGTGGCCAAGCGATCGCTTGTCGTAAATACTCAGGCTGGGAAACCAACGTTGGGAATTGGTATGGACTACATCCTAATCGATCCACGAAGCGATGCTTCACCGGTAAATAATGGTCGGGATGCACTCCAAATCCAGGCTCAAATTTCGGTGCCTATATTCCGAGAAAAATACCGAGCTAAGCAAAGAGAAGAACAGCTTAAAATCAAGGCGCTTGAATCCCAAAAAGCGCAGGTACAATCGCTTTTCGATTCTCGGATGGAGCAGGCCCGCGTAGACCATGAAAGTGCCAGACTCAAGTATGAACATTATATACAGCAGATCGAACTAACCCAATCTGCTATTGAAATCTTACAAATAGATTATAGCAATCAGGGAAAGGGCTTTGATGAATTATTGCGATTAGAAAGGGACTTGTTAAGCTATGAACTCAAACTCGTGGAAGCAGTAGTTGAAAGTCACAAGGCTAGGGCGGAGATCCATACCTATCAGGGGATTATTAGATAAGAAACAAGGAAAAGATATGAGAAACATACAGATAAGACCTTTATTTGCTGTGGTTGGGCTGTTTATAGCGATAACTATGGGGATAGGATTGGGGTACTTACTATTTAATTCGCCCAATCCTAGACATAATGATCATGAGGAGAGCCACGTTCACCTGTCTGATGCCCATGAGGTATGGACCTGTTCTATGCACCCACAAATTCGACAAAATACGTCAGGAGACTGTCCCATATGCGGAATGGATTTGATCCCCCTTGAGGAAAATACATCTACGGATCCACTTGTAATGAAAATGACACTGGAAGCGGTTAAATTGGCCCAAATTGAGACCTATATTGTAGGAAATACCAATGTATCTAGCCCAAGAAAGGCTCTTACGCTATCGGGAAAGATTCAAGCGGACGAACGCTTAAGCGCCAATCAGGTTACCCATATTCCTGGTAGGATTGAAAAACTGTATATTTCCTTTGAAGGGGAAACGGTCCGAAAAGGGCAGAAAATTGCGCGCCTATACGCTCCAGAGTTTGTGACAGCCCAAAAGGAGTTGCTAGAAGCTGCAAAACTAAAAAGCCTTAATCCCAGGCTATTGGAAGCTGCTCGGAGGAAACTGATCAATTGGAAAATTCCACAGTCGCAAATCGATCAAATTGAAAAAGCAGGAACAATACAGGAAACCTTTGACTTGCAGGCGGATGTAGCGGGTGTGGTGAGTAAAAGGCTGGCTTCGGAGGGAGATCATTTGGAACAAGGGGCCTCCCTCTTCGAAGTCATCAACTTGCAAAAGGTTTGGGTGGTGTTTGATGCCTATGAAGAAGATGTACGATTTATCCAGCTAGGAGACCAAGTTCAGTTTTCAGTCTCAGCCCTACCCAACCAAGACTACATGACAACTGTCAATTTCATTGATCCCGTTATACACCCGCAAACCCGTGTAGCTTCGGTTCGAGGAGATTTCGCCAATCCCAACGGTAAGCTGAAGCCTGAGATGTTTATCCAGGGTCAAATCCAAGCCTCTACAGGTTCTACCACCACTGAAACCCAACTCCTCGTTCCCAAATCAGCAATCTTATGGACGGGGAAACGCTCTGTCGTATATGTAAAAGTCCAGGATGCGGCGATTCCTTCCTATCGCTATACAGAAGTTTTACTGGGCGAACGAAAAGGAGAATTCTATGTCATTGAATCTGGCCTTAACGCTGGGGACGAAGTAGTGAGCCAAGGCAGTTTTGCCATAGATGCAGCAGCGCAACTCAACAACCAGCGCAGTATGATGAACCAATGGGTGAGTGTCAAGGATCAACCAATAGAAAGTCCAGAGAAGCTAGCTGTATCAGCTGATTTCCAACAGCAGTTGGAAGGCTTGGTTGAGGAATACCTCGCGTTGAAGAATACATTTGTAGGTTCAAATCCTACATCCGCCCAAAAGGCTGCTAATAGCTTCCTTTCCCGGCTTACTGAATTCTCCCAAGTCTCTCCAGGTAGGGAGGCTGAAAGTTTTTGGGAGAAAAGTCGAATGTTCTTGGAAAAAAATGCGCAAGCCATTGCCGAGACCGAAGAGCTAGCCCAGCAGCGAGTAGCTTTTGAGGGGTTGTCCAACCGTCTCATTGAGGTGGTTCAGACCCTTCCGACCTCTGATACACTATATATTCAGCACTGCCCTATGGCTTTTGAGTTCAAAGGAGCAGATTGGCTGAGCCGTGAGGAGTCCATTCGCAATCCCTATTTTGGAGAGGAAATGTTGACCTGCGGAAGTGTGACAGGAGAGGTAAAATAAGGGCATGTTTTTATGCTACTCGTTTTTACTTGGTTATCATCCACCAGCCCCTTTCTTTGACGTACAATTCCAGGCCTGCAAGGGGGTATACTAGAAATTTCATTTTTTGTCTTCTCCCAGAATAAATAGCATTTATTCGCTATCTATACGCTTTGACTTCAGTCCTCAAAACATATACTCCGCTAAAATCTGATCTACCACTGGCTCATTCCTTAGCATACCAAACTGGTAAGACGAGTGTTGGCTCAACCTTGACTCGCAGAAAAGGCTAGCCTTTTCAAGAGAACCGAACCGTATCATCATAGATGCTTGAACCCATAAGGCAAGTTGCGTCATAAAGGTTCGAGCATAGAACTCCGAAGAAGTATATTGATCCATATTCTTAAGGAAGGCATCTACATATCGATCATAGCGCTCCACCATTCCTTTGGACGCCTGCAAATCGGCTTGGAGAACCTGAAATAATTGGGGATTTTTCTTCAATACTCTCATGAGGTCTAGGCATTGCACATTACCACTCCCTTCCCAGATTGCATTTACAGGGGCTTCTCGATATAAACGCGGCAATATATTGTCTTCTATGTACCCATTTCCCCCTAAGCATTCCATAGCCTCACCTAAGAAGGGAATAGCTCGTTTGGTAATCCAATACTTCCCAATGGGAGTAATGATTCGTAGCAATTGTTGTGCTTTTTCGCTGGCCTCGTCCAGACATTGTGCGGCGCGATAGGTCATAAATACGGCTGCTTCCAGCTCTAGGCACAGATCTGCTACCACATTCCGCATTAAGGGTTGGTCAATTAATTTCTTCCCAAAAACAGATCGGTGTTTGATATGCTGCAATACCTCTGTCAATCCCCTTCGCATCAGCGAAGAAGAGCCAATCATACAATCGTACCTGGTCAATGCGACCATCTCAATGATCGTTGCGACCCCTCTACCTGCGGGACCTAATAACCAAGCAAAAGCCTTATCCATTTCGAGTTCGCTAGAAGCATTGGATTTATTGCCCAACTTATCCTTGAGACGTTGAATCCGAAAAGTATTTTTCGTACCATCGGGCTTCCACCTTGGCATCAGAAAGCAAGAAAGTCCCGTTTCTGTTTGTGCTAAGGTCAAAAAGGCATCACACATAGGCGCAGAACAAAACCATTTGTGCCCGGTCAATGCATATATTTCACCATCTCCATTCGAATCTTCCAACTGCGCTTGGGTAGTGTTTGCCCGCACATCTGACCCTCCCTGTTTTTCGGTCATGGCCATACCAATGGTCAATCCTTCCTTTTCAAAATAGGGTTTATTAGCGGGATCATACACAGAGTTTAAGATTTTGGGAATCCACTCCTCAGCTTGTACAAAGTATTTTTGCAAAGGCGGTACAGCTGCAAAGGTCATGGTCAACGGACAATTGGTACCTGCTTCATTTTGATTGTCCAAAAAGTTGAGAAGGAAACGTACAATATGTGCATGAGGCCTTTCTGTAGTGTAGGGTAAACTGTGGACCTGGTATTCAGTGGCTAAGGCCATCAAATCATGATAGGCAGGATGGAATACTATCTCATCCACGCGAAATCCCTTTTCATTGGTCGGGAAAAATTGAGGGATATATTGGTTGGCATGCTTACCCCGCCGAATCCATTCTTGCTGGCCAAGTTTTTCTCCATAGGCACTCAATCGCCCCTCAGCCCATGAAATATCTTGCTTCCCAGCTATATGTTTTAAAATAGGATCTATAGAATATAAATTGAGCTGGTCAATCACAGGGGATTGGTTGAATACTTCATGTGTGTACATAAGTCATCATTTGTGGTAGGGGAACTATCGAGAGTCTGGGATACGCTATTTCTAATCCATCTTCGAGTCCCTTGTTTTCAATTTCCTTAATTTGAGTTGTAGACCTAATCTACCAAAGGCTGCCTTAGTTTGCCATAGAAATTTAAACATTGTTAACCCTTTTGAGCTTCAGGCTACAGTAAGAAATGTATTTTGAAGAAATTTATCTATCATTGCTATCAAAAATGGGAAGTATTCCATCCTGCAAATAAAAAGCGTATGAATCTATCGGCGATCAAACAACACTTGCATACCCTGGATACCTTAAAGTTTCAATTACCCGATGGTTCTTGGGTTCCCCTACATTTTCATGTAACTGAGATAGGCAGCCTCGCCAAAAACTTTATTGACTGTGGGGGCACTCAACGGCAGGAAAACCATATCAACTTCCAGCTTTGGCATTCAGGGGACTATGACCATCGCTTGGGAAGCAAGAAGTTGCTCGGAATTATTGAACTTGCAGAGCAGACACTCGGCTTAGAAAGGGATTGGGAAGTAGAAATAGAATATCAAGGAGAAACTATTAGCAAATATGGAGTAGCCGCACATCCAGAGGGGTTTTCGCTAATCAATCAGTTTACCAATTGCCTAGCTCAAGATCAATGCATCCCTCCGTTGGTCAAACCCAAAATTCAACTGTCTCAATTGTCCTCTTTGCCAGAAGGTGGAGCCTGTTCCCCAGGCTCGGGATGCTGCTAAGGTTTTCCTGTGAAAATTTCCTGTGGATTGATCATTTCCCCAGGAAATTGGGCTTCCTTTTTTCAAAGAAGCTCGAAATTGCCTCTTTAAAGTCATCTGTTTTCAACAGGGCAGCCTGGGCTTCTATTTCCAAATCCTGACCCGCCCGTTCCAAGAATTGCCCCTCATTGATGATTTTTTTGCACAACCCTACTGCTAATGGAGGTAATTCCAGAAATTGCCTTGCGAAGTTGTGGGTCTGCTCGGATAGTTGGGCATAAGGAACGAGTTGATTGACTAAGCCCATTTGTAGGGCCATATCTGCATGAACAGGTTTTCCCAACATCACCATTTCCTTGGTCCGACTTACCCCAATGGTACGCGTGATGCGTTGCGTACCCATTATTACGCCAATGCTTCGCTTGACCTCCGGCAGTTGGAATACGACATTCTCAGCGGCTATACGAAAATCACAACAAAGCAACAGGATCATTCCTCCGCCGACTACATATCCCTGTAAGGCGGCAATGGTAGGCTTTTCCAGGGCTTCAAAGGCATCCAAAAAAGCCTGAGCGTTCCTAAGGGAAGACCGGTAGCTAGCTAGGTCCTGCCCCATCATGCTTCCAATTAAGCTCACGTCTACCCCTGCTGAAAAAACATCCCCTTTTGCTTGAAGAATTACTACCCAGACCTCGGGGTCGGTCTCAAGTACTTGCGTAATGTCTCCTAATTCGGTAAGTGTGATAGTATCTATGCGATTCTTTTGAGAGGGTCTATTGAGTGTCAAATAGGCTATGTGATCTTTGATTTCCAATAGCCAGTGTGCGTAAGTATGCATGGATAGGTTCGTTGGTTAGGCACCTTTAGGCTTTCTAAGGCCAAGAATCTGGATTGACAATCTGTGGAAGAATTCGAAGCTCTAGGGAATTGTTTGCCCTTAAACTCACTGCAAATATGCCTGAGCGATTTCCTGTTCCCGATCAATTTCAACCGAAACGTGCTGCTGTAGCGTAGTGGCCAGCTCAACTCCTACAAAATCAGGAGAGATAGGGAGACTCCGATGGCCTCGATCCACTAAGATAGCCGTCTGTATGGTGGACGGACCCGCCTGGAGGAGAATAGCCACTACATTTAGTAGGGTTCTACCTGTGTACAAGACATCGTCTACAACGATTACGTCCTGACCTTTTAAGTCGTTGGGGTCCATTTCCAATTGAATTCCATAGGAAACAGGATCGGTATATTTATCAACCATCGCCTGGGAATACACAAACTCCAAGGGAGATACTTTTCGCAAATATTCTAATATCTTTGATGCTAAGTACCCACCTCGCTCATTTACCCCTATTACGTGCAGCATTTGATTGTCGTAATTACGCTCATAGATCTCAAAGGCCATGCGATGCAAACGGCTAAGGATCTCCTCATTTTCCATGATGAGAATTTTGGCAGAGGTGTTCATCAAGTGGGAGTTGATTCGTTAAGGGGTCGCAATTGATAACATCTTTACAACCCTATGAAATTAAATAAAAAAAGGGGCCAAAACAGCCCCTTTTTTTTACGCTAAATTTTCCTATCAGTCAGGAACAGCTTTGAGTTCTTCTGGCATACCCCACTCAGCCTTCTTACGCCTTCTCTCGAACTCCTCGCCGCCTCCGACGACTATATCCTGATAGTCTCTGAGACCTGTTCCCGCAGGGATCAGGTGTCCGACAATCACATTCTCTTTCAAGCCCATTAGATCATCTGTTTTAGCAGAAATTGAGGCCTCACTCAGTACCTTGGTAGTTTCCTGGAAGGAGGCTGCAGAAAGCCAGCTTTTCGTACCTAAGGATGCACGTGTGATTCCCATCAATACGGGCTGACAAATGGCAGGCCTTGCTTCTCTCGCTACAACCAGCTCAAGGTCTTTTCTTCTGAGTTGAGAATTCTCATCTCTGAGTTTTCGCCTTGAAACGATCTGTCCAGGTCTCAGCGAGGTAGATCCTCCAGCATTATCTACCACCATTTTATCGAAGATCCAATCATTCTCCTCTTGGAAGTCGATCTTATTGACAACTTCTTTTTCAAGGAAGATCGTGTCTCCTGCGTCGACAATCTCAACTTTCTGCATCATCTGGCGCACAATCACTTCGACGTGTTTGTCGTTGATCGGTACCCCTTGCATCCGGTAGACTTCCTGGATCTCGTTTACGATATAGGCTTGTACTGCACTAGGCCCTTTAATCGACAGAATATCCTTAGGAGCAATCGCACCATCAGAGAGCATCTCCCCGGACATGGTGTAGTCTCCTTCATGCACAAGAATGTGCTTGTTGAGGGATATCAGATACTTACGCTCATCTGAGCCATCAGGGGAAGTGATAAATACCTCACGGTTTCCACGCTTCACACCACCCAGGCGTACCATCCCTTCAATAGCCGAAACTACCGCAGGATTAGAAGGATTCCGTGCCTCGAAAAGTTCGGTTACACGAGGAAGACCCCCTGTAATATCTGCTGTACCTCCACTTGATCGAGGAATCTTTACCATTACCTGACCTGCTGCAATTTCTTCCTTATCTTCTACAACAAGGTGTGCACCAACTGGTAAGTTGTAGGAGCGGATTTCCTTACCACTCTTATCCTTGATAACAATGGTTGGGTTAATGGTCTTATCTCGACTATCGATAATTACCTTTTCCTTGTGTCCTGTCTGCTCATCCACATCCTCTAAGAAGGTGAGTCCTTCTTTCACGTCTATCAGCTCAATTACTCCAACATTATCAGAGATGATTACTGAGTTATAAGGATCCCAATTGGCAAGTAAGATACCTTTCTTGACCTTAGCCTTATCTTTCACGTACAGATTCGCACCATAAGGAACTTTATTCGAAAAGAGGATACGAGACTTATCGTCTAATATCTTCAGTTTTCCAGCCCGGCTTATCACGATTCGAACCTTTTCTCCTTCGTCATTCTCCTTCTCTACAAATCGGATGTTTTCCAGCTCTAACTTACCTTCAAACTTGGCGATCAACTGGCTTGCAGCTGCAATCCGCTGGGCAGTACCCCCTACGTGGAAGGTACGTAGGGTCAGCTGGGTGCCTGGTTCTCCAATTGACTGGGCAGCAATTACACCAACTGCCTCTCCTACTTCTACCAGGATACCTGATGCCAGGTTACGTCCGTAACACTTAGCACAAACCCCTCGCTTGGACTCACAAGTCAGTACAGACCGAATCTCGACTTCCTCAATAGGAGAATTATCGATCGCACGAGCAATCTGCTCATTGATCTCATCCCCTGCTTTGACAATCACCTCTTCTGTAATGGGATGTACCAGATCATCAAGTATTACGCGTCCTAAGATACGCTCACCCAAAGGCTGAATAATGTCCTCATTTTCCTTAAGGGCTGCAATAGTGATTCCTCTGAGTGTTCCACAATCTTCCTCTGTGATGATAACATCCTGGGCTACATCTACCAAACGACGCGTGAGGTAACCTGCATCGGCCGTCTTCAAAGCGGTATCTGCGAGACCCTTCCTTGCACCGTGGGTAGAAATGAAATACTCCAGTACAGAAAGTCCTTCTTTAAAGTTAGAAAGGATCGGATTCTCGATGATTTCGCCTGCAGAACCTTTCAAGGTTTTCTGTGGCTTCGCCATTAAGCCCCGCATACCACCCAACTGGCGAATCTGCTCTTTAGAGCCCCTTGCCCCAGAGTGGAACATCATATAAATGTTGTTGAACCCATCCTTATCTTCACTGAGTTGCTTCATCAGCGTTTCAGTCAAATTAGAATTGGCGTGAGTCCAAATATCTATCACCTGATTGTATCGCTCATTCTCCGTGATCAATCCCATGTTGTAGTTCATCCATACTTCCTCGATTTTCTCTTCCGCTTCATTGATCAGGATATTTTTTGCTTCAGGAATAATAACCTCTCCCAGTGAAAAAGATAGCCCTCCTCTAAAGGCCTCGTTGAACCCGAGGTTCTTCAAGCGATCGAGGAATCCCACTGTCTCAACCATACCCGCCTTACGGAAGATATCAGAGATAACTCCTCGCATAGTCTTCTTCGTAAGAAGAATATTGATATACCCTGCATTCTCAGGTACGATTTTATTGAAAAGAACCCTTCCTGCTGTTGTTTCTACAATTTCTGTAACGGTTTTTCCTTCTTCATCCAGGATTACCCGTCCCGTATCGGGATCATGCTTGGCAATACGAACTTTAATTTTCGCATGCTTTGCGACTACTTCCTCGTTGTAGGCAATTTCTACTTCCTCTTTACTACCAAACAGCAGACCTTCTCCTCTTTGTCCAGGTCGTGCTTTGGTGAGGTAATAAATTCCCAGTACCATGTCCTGGGTAGGCAGGGTAATAGGGGAACCATTTGCAGGGTGGAGAATATTGTGTGCCGAAAGCATTAACAACATTGCCTCCAAACAAGCTTCATTCGACAGCGGAACGTGAACCGCCATCTGGTCTCCATCAAAGTCAGCGTTGAACCCTGTACAAACAAGCGGGTGTAGACGAATAGCCTTACCTTCTACCAATTTAGGCATAAACGCCTGAATACCGAGTCGGTGCAGGGTCGGTGCCCGGTTAAGCATAACTGGGTGTCCTTTCAATACGTTTTCCAGGATATCCCAAATAACCGGATCTCTTCGATCAACAAGCTTTTTAGCACTTTTCACCGTCTTTACAATTCCACGCTCGATGAGCTTGCGAATTACAAAGGGCTTGAAAAGCTCTGCTGCCATAGATTTGGGTAGCCCACATTCATATAACTTCAGTGTAGGTCCAACCACAATCACTGATCTCCCGGAATAATCTACTCGCTTTCCAAGGAGATTCTGACGAAAACGTCCTTGCTTTCCTTTGAGCATGTCGCTCAAAGACTTCAAAGCGCGATTAGAATCGGAACGAACCGCATTCACCTTCCGCGTATTATCAAAGAGAGAATCAACTGCTTCCTGCAGCATCCGCTTTTCATTGCGGAGGATTACTTCAGGTGCTTTGATCTCGATCAAACGCTTCAGGCGATTATTTCGTATGATTACCCTTCGGTACAGGTCATTCAAATCGGAAGTTGCAAAGCGACCTCCCTCTAGAGGAACTAGGGGACGCAACTCGGGTGGAATAACCGGAACGATTCGAACAACCATCCATTCAGGACGGTTTTCAATCCGCCTATTTGCTCCACGGAATGCTTCTACCACTTTAAGACGCTTCAAGGCGTCGTTCTTACGTTGCTGTGAGGTTTCATTAGCTGCCTTCTGCCTAAGCGTGTAGGAAAGGTTGTCTAAATCTAACTGAGAGAGGATTGCTTCGAGGGCTTCAGCACCCATTTTAGCCACAAACTTCTCTGGATCCTCATCAGGTAGCATCTGATTCTCCTTAGGAAGGGTTTCGAGTATATTCAAATACTCTTCTTCCGTCAGAAAATCCATTCCCTGAATCCCTTCGGACTCCATTATCCCAGGATTAATTACCACATACCTTTCGTAATAGATAATCTGATCCAACTTCTTGGAAGTTAGTCCAAGAAGATACCCAATTTTGCTGGGTAGGGTACGGAAATACCAGATGTGCGCTACTGGCACAACCAATTGGATGTGCCCCATCCGATCTCTTCTCACCTTCTTCTCTGTAACCTCAACTCCACAACGATCACAGATGATACCCTTGTAGCGTATGCGCTTGTACTTACCACAGTGGCATTCATAATCCTTTACGGGACCAAAAATACGCTCACAGAATAAGCCATCTTTTTCTGGCTTATATGTTCGGTAGTTAATGGTCTCAGGCTTTAGGACTTCTCCATGGGATCTGTTTAAGATGGCTTCCGGAGAAGCCAAGCTGATAGTGATTCGCTTAAAATCACTGTTAATTTTAGTAGTTTTTGCAATTGGCATGGTCGACCTCCAATATTAATTGCTAGAAATTTCACGAAAGAACACAGAATACCTAACCTATATCTCTGGAAAGAGTCTTCCCTATTAACTGGAAGACCCTCTACGGATTTTTTATTCTAAGGTTACCTCAAGGGCTAATCCTCGAAGTTCATGTATCAATACATTGAATGACTCGGGAACTCCTGGGAATGGCAGTACATCTCCCTTAACAATAGATTCATATACCTTAGCTCTACCCATTACGTCGTCGGACTTCACGGTAAGCATCTCCCGAAGGATATGTGCCGCACCGAAAGCCTCTAGGGCCCAAACCTCCATCTCTCCAAAACGCTGACCCCCAAATTGTGCTTTACCACCCAAGGGTTGCTGTGTGATGAGAGAGTAAGGTCCAATGGATCTGGCGTGCATCTTATCATCTACCAAGTGAATCAGCTTCAGCATGTAGATAATCCCTACAGTTGTTGCCTCAGCAAATTTCTCCCCATTCAGTCCATTGTTCAGACGCGTTACGCCATATTCGGGCAATCCAGCTTTTTCCAGGTAACCGTTTACTTCATCTATAGATGCTCCATCAAATATTGGCGTAGCAAACTTCATCCCTAGTTTCCGGCCAGCCCAACCCAAAATAGTTTCAAATACCTGTCCCAGGTTCATCCTAGAAGGTACACCTAGTGGATTCAGAACAATGTCTACTGGGGTACCGTCGTCTAGAAATGGCATATCTTCCACAGGAACAATGCGGGATACAACTCCTTTGTTTCCGTGGCGTCCAGCCATTTTATCTCCTACTTTGAGTTTACGCTTCTTAGCCACATATACTTTGGCAAGCTTCAAAATTCCAGAAGGGAGTTCATCTCCTACACGTATTTGGTATTCTTCTCTGCGGAATCCTCCTTCGATTCGGTCATACCTCCTCTTGAAGTTGAGGAAAAGCGTTTCTGTGTGCTTGTTCAACTCCTCATCCTGAGTCCAATCTGAAGGAATGATATCGGGGAAATGAAGAACTGAGAGGTTTTTCTCAGTAAACTTCTTTCCAGAAGGAATCACCTCTTCGTTGAATTTATTTTTTACCCCTTTGGACTTGGAAGCGCCTAAAAGGGAAGCGATTTTGCTCACCATCATCTGGTTGAGTTCCGTCATTTCCCGGTTGTACTTCTCCTCCAATTCAGCCAAACGCTTTTTATCCCGCGCTTTGGCTTTGGCTTCTTTCTTTTCTTTTGAAAACAATACCTTATCGATCACCACTCCTTGAATAGAGGGAGGAACTCGCAAAGAGGCATCTTTCACATCTCCTGCTTTGTCCCCAAAGATAGCTCTAAGGAGCTTTTCTTCAGGCGTGGGATCGGATTCACCCTTTGGCGTAATTTTACCAATCAGGATATCCCCAGGATTTACCTGAGCACCTACTCGAATAAGGCCATTCTCGTCAAGATTTTTGATCGCATCTTCACTTACATTGGGTATTTCACGCGTAAGTTCCTCTTCCCCCCTCTTTGTATCTCGAACCTGCAATTCGAACTCCTCTACGTGAATAGATGTATAGACATCATGGGCTACTACCCGCTCGGAAATCACGATGGCATCCTCAAAATTATACCCTCTCCAAGGCATGAAGGCTACCAGCAGGTTTTTGCCCAGGGCAAGTTCTCCACTTTCTGTTGCATACCCATCAGCGATAACCGTTCCTTTTGAGACCTTGTCGCCTTTTTTGACTACAGGTCTTAAGTTAATACTCGTATTCTGATTAGTCCTATGGAACTTGGGGATAGGGTATTCAACTAGGCTATCGTCAAAACTGATCAACTCGTCAATGGCATCCCGATCATAGCGAATCATAACCTTGCTACCATCTACATAATCAATTACTCCTTCTCCCTCAGCCATTAGCATAGAACGGGAGTCCTCAGCAACTTTCTTTTCAATTCCTGTCCCTACAATCGGTGCTTCAGGCTTTAATAAAGGCACTGCCTGGCGCTGCATGTTTGATCCCATCAAGGCACGGTTGGCATCATCATTCTCCAAAAAGGGAATCAACGAAGCCGCCACACTCACAATCTGGTTAGGAGCCACGTCCATGTAGCCTACCTTATCAGGTTCTACAACGGGGAAGTCCCCCATATTACGAGCCTTCACACGGTTGTTTACAAAATTCCCATCATCCTTGATGGGTGCATTAGACTGTGCTATGGTAATTCCGTCCTCTTCCTCTGCACTGAGGTAACTCGTTTCTTTTGTAACCGTCCCATCATTTACTTTCCGGTAGGGGGTTTCTATAAAGCCCATATCATTAATCTTTGCGTAAGTACACAAAGAAGATATCAAACCGATATTGGGTCCTTCAGGCGTCTCAATGGGACACAGCCTACCATAGTGTGTATAGTGCACGTCTCGTACCTCAAAGCCGGCTCTTTCTCTAGAAAGACCTCCAGGCCCAAGGGCTGAAACCCTACGCTTGTGTGTCAATTCGGAGAGAGGATTGGTTTGATCCAAAAATTGACTGAGCTGGTTGGTTCCAAAGAAAGAATTAATAACACTTGAAAGGGTACGCGCGTTGATTAGGTCGCTTGGTGTGAATACCTCGTTGTCCCGGATATTCATACGCTCGCGGATGGTACGTGCCATTCTCGCAAGCCCTACGCTAAATTGAGAGTACAATTGCTCCCCTACAGTTCGCACCCTTCTATTACTCAGGTGGTCAATATCATCTACGTGCGTCTTACTATTTTGAAGTTCCACCAAGTATTCAACGATCCGAATGATATCGGTCTTTGTAAGTACCAGGCTGTCCTCTTCAAACACTCCGTGGAGTTTTTTATTCAAGCGATAGCGTCCTACCTCTCCCAGATCGTAGCGCTTGTCGCTAAAGAAGAGTTTATCGATAACTCCCCTTGCCGTCTCCTCATCTGGTGGCTCGGCATTACGCAGCTGTCGATAAATGAGATCAACTGCCTCGCTTTGGGAGTTGGAATTATCTTTCTGTAGCGTGTTGTAAATGATAGAATACTCACCTGCATTGGTATTATCTGAGACGAGAATCATGTTGTTGACTCCCGAATCAGCAATCTGCTCAATGTCATCTTTTTCGATCACATGATCGCGATCGAAAAGCACCTCGTTCCTAGTAATGGAAACCACCTCCCCTGTATCCTCATCTACAAAGTCCTCTGTCCAGGTTCTAAGAATCCTGGCAGCAAGTTTCCTACCCACGGCTTTTTTCAGATTGGTCTTGGAGACCTTTACTTCTTCAGCAAGGCCGAAGATCTCTAAAATATCTTTGTCTGTACTGTAGCCTATGGCACGCATCAAAGTAGTAACTGGAAATTTCTTTTTCCGATCGATGTAGGCATACATAACGTTGTTTACATCGGTCGAAAACTCAATCCATGAGCCTTTGAAAGGAATAATACGTGCGGAATACAGCTTGGAGCCATTTGCGTGGTATGACTGCCCAAAGAATACACCTGGAGAACGGTGAAGCTGACTCACAACTACGCGCTCAGCACCATTGATAATAAAGGTTCCATTCCGGGTCATGTAAGGGATGTTACCCAAATATACCTCCTGGGTTACGGGTTCGAAATCCTCATTTTCAGGATCTGTACAATACAAGAATAGTTTTGCCTTTAGGGCAACGGAGTGAGTAAGTCCACGGCTTTTGCATTCATTTATGGAATACCTGGGTGGGTCAATATAGTAATCCATAAACTCCAATACGAAATTTTCCCTGGCATCCGTGATGGGAAAGTTCTCTTTAAATACTTTGTAAAGACCTTCGTTATTGCGTTTATCCTGTGGAGTATCC
This sequence comes from Bacteroidota bacterium, assembly GCA_039197765.1. Classification (GTDB taxonomy): domain Bacteria; phylum Bacteroidota; class Bacteroidia; order J057; family J057; genus JBCCTX01. The sequence goes on along the minus strand of JBCCTX010000014.1, from coordinate 31,059 downwards.
ACTTGCATAAAGTCTCTGAAAGACTTCAATTGCACTTCCAAAAAATCAGGATATTCGATGACCTTTTTGATCTTAGAGAAGGTCATCCTTTCTTTGTATTGTGTATTAGCCAAGCTCTTTTGATTTTTTTGGTTGGACCAATTTATTAAAGAACGAAATTTACCGGGAACATCTTATTTCACAGTACAAATGTAGCTGTGCTTTACATACACAGAAACAGACCTGAAAATATCAGGTCTATTTCCATTATGGGGTTAGATACAGATCTGTTTACTTCAACTCGACCTCTGCACCTGCATCCTCGAGCTGCTTCTTAACAGCTTCAGCTTCTTCTTTAGAAACTTTTTCCTTGATAGGTGTAGGTGCGCTATCTACCAATCCTTTAGCATCTTTCAATCCTTGCCCGGTGATAGCTTTTACGGCTTTTACCACATTAAGTTTGGCTCCTCCAGGACTAACCAGGATCACGTCAAACTCTGTTTGGGCAGCAGCAGCTTCCCCTCCCCCATCACCAGCAGCAGCACCACCTGCCATTGGCATTGCTACAGCAGCAGCGGCAGCAGCGGGCTCTATACCGTAGTCTTCCTTAAGAATATTTACAAGATCATTTACATCTTTAAGTGAAAGACTTACGAGTTGCTCTGCGAATTCTTTCAAATCAGCCATTTTGGTATACTTGTTTTAAGTTTTTACAATGAGAATAAATAATAATTAACCTTCTTTTTCTTTCTTTTCCGCCAGTGCCATAAGGGCACCTGCAAGATTTCCACCACTTGCTTGCAGTGCTCCTGCTAGTTTCTCTCCAGGAGATTGCAGTGCGCGCACGAGGTTGGAAGCTGGGGATTGTAGCAAGCCCATCAATTCTGCCAAAAGATCCTCCTTGGATTTGATCTTGGAAAGGTCATCCAAGCTCTCTTCACCAAAGTAGAAAGAACTATCGATGGAGGCGCCCTTAAGAACGGGCCTTTCCCCTCCTCCTTTCTTTCTAAATTCTTTTAGCATCTTCGCAGGACCGCTTCCTGACTCATTTGAGAATAAGATTCCTGAGAATCCTTTCAATGCCGTATCATACATAGGGGTATAGTCGGCTTCCATATCATCCAGTGCCTTTTTTACCAGGTTATTTTTCACTACCTGGTATTCAAAGCCTTTCTCATGACACAGTCTCCTGAACCCATTGATTTCGGCAACAGTCATCCCTCCCGAATCGAGAACATAGAAGAATAAGTTAGACTCAAACTTTTCTTTCAGTGAACTTACCAGTTCGATTTTTTCTGTCTTTGTCATTCTTATATTCCTTAGTTAAGTCCAGGAACAGCCGCCTTATCCAGTTTCAAACTTGGTCCCATCGTTGAGGCCATGTGGATTCCTTTAAAGTAGACACCTTTGGAGCCAGAGGGTTTCATCTTTTGCAGGGTTTGAAGCAACTCTTGTGCGTTGTCTACCAACTGCTCTGTGGAGAATGAAACTTTCCCAATAGCTACGTGGATAATTCCCGTTTTATCGACTCGGAAGTCAATTTTACCAGCTTTTACTTCTTTGACTGCTTTAGCTACATTGGGAGTTACTGTACCACTTTTCGGATTCGGCATAAGTCCTCTAGGTCCTAAAATACGACCCAAACGCCCTACCTTAGGCATGACGTCAGGAGAACAAATCACTACATCAATGTCTGTCCATCCGCCTGAAATCTTCTGAATGTATTCATCCAGGCCTACATGATCTGCTCCTGCTTCTTTCGCAGCCTCTTCCTTATCAGGTGTAGTAAGTACCAATACTGTAACTTCTTTACCCGTTCCGTGAGGAAGGGCAGCAGTACCTCTTACCATTTGGTCGGCTTGCTTTGGGTCAACACCCAATCTTACGTGCAGTTCAACAGACTCGTCAAACTTTACATAGGATAGATCTTTGACCAATTGACAAGCTTCCTTTAGCTCGTAAACTTTTGAAGGATCAACTCCTTCAAAAGCTTTCTTATATTTTTTTCCAGATTTCATTTTTTGTCCTAGTTATCACTCCATGGAGGAGTACCAGAAATAGTTAGTCCCATACTTCTCGCTGTTCCCGCAACCATTTTCATTGCGGACTCAACTGTATGACAGTTCAAATCCGGCATTTTAGTTTCTGCAATTCCTTTCACATCTTCCCAGGAAACTGATCCTACCTTGTTTCGGTTGGATTCAGGAGAGCCTTTCTTAAGTTTTGCCGCCTCCAAGAGCAATACTGCTGCAGGAGGGGTCTTTATGACAAAATCAAAGCTTTTGTCTTTATAGACGGTGATGACCACCGGCAATACTTGGCCCTGCTTATCCTGAGTTTGCGCGTTAAACCGCTTGCAGAACTCCATAATGTTCAGCCCCTTTGCACCTAATGCGGGTCCAATGGGGGGTGAGGGATTTGCCTGCCCTCCTCTAACCTGGAGTTTTACATAGGCTTCAAATTCTTTAGCCATTTGCTTGCTTGTAGTTAAAGGTTCTACCGAACCTGCTTACGCTACTGTAAATAAGATCCGATGTATACAAAGCACATTCAAACAATCAGGAAGCTTTCTACAAGGGTGGCTCACAACACCCATTCGTAGGTGATTCGCTTGAGGTGCGGACTTAGTACTCTTTCTCGACTTGGTAGTAATTGAGTTCTATAGGTGTATTTCGACCAAATATTTTTACTACCACTTTCAGTTTCTTTTTGTCTTCGTTGACCTCTTCAATAACCCCAGAGAAACCATTGAAAGGACCTGCCATAACTTTGACTGGCTCGCCTTTGATAAAGGGTTCTTCGGGTAGTTCCCCCATTTCCTTCATTTCATCTACCTTGCCCAGGATCTTATTAACTTCTGACTCCCTAAGCGGAACTGGATCACCCCCACGCGTCTCGGTGAGGAACCCGATAACATTAGGGACATCTTTTATCATAGGGCGTATCTCTGCATTCATGGTGCATTCAACCAAAATGTAGCCTGGAAGAAAATTCCGCTCGCGCAGCTTTTTCTTACCATTTCTCATTTCAAAAACCTTTTCGGTGGGTATGAGAACCTGAGAAACCTGGTCTTCCAGGCTTAACCGTTCTATTTCACTTTCGAGGTATTCCTTTACCTTCTTCTCTTTTCCACTAATGGACCTCAGTACGTACCACGCCTTCTCCATAACTCTTCTTAACCGTTAAAAATAGAATAGAGAAAATTCATTAGGTTATTGAACGCCAAATCCATCACGAAGATGATAATTGCAATGATCAGCGAAGCGATCAGTACGGTTACGGTACTGCTTTGCAGATCGTCTAAGGAGGGCCATTGAACTTTGTACAACAGCTCATCCATATAGTCTTTAAATGTAGCTCTCAGCTTTTCCATCTTCTCTATTTAGCACGGGCGGAAGGACTCGAACCCTCAGCCTACGGTTTTGGAGACCGTCGCTCTACCAGTTGAGCTACGCCCGTAAACACTTTGTAAAATTCTCCATCGAACGACATTCCGTAGCTCGATGGAGTTTCTCATTTTATCTATTACTTAGTCGATGATCTCAGTCACCTGTCCTGCACCAATTGTTCTACCTCCTTCACGAATCGCAAAACGCAATCCTTTTTCCATCGCTACAGGATAAATCAATTCTACTGTAATGGTAATATTATCACCAGGCATTACCATATCTACTCCGTCCGGCAAGCTACATACACCCGTTACATCGGTTGTACGAAGATAGAACTGAGGACGGTAATTGGTAAAGAATGGGGTATGACGCCCTCCTTCATCCTTACTCAATACATATACCTCGGCCTTGAACTTGATATGCGGGGTAATGCTATCAGGCTTGGCGATTACCATTCCTCTCTTGATCTCAGTTTTATCAATCCCCCTAAGAAGAAGTCCCACATTATCTCCAGCTTCTCCTCTATCGAGGATTTTACGGAACATCTCCACACCCGTAACAGTAGAAGCCATAGCTTTCTCTTCCTTGGGCTTAAGTCCAATGATAGCTACGGGATCTCCAGAGTTGATAACCCCTCTTTCAATTCTTCCAGTAGCCACAGTACCACGACCTGTAATTGAAAATACGTCCTCCACTGGCATCAAGAAATCCTTGTCTATATCGCGGGTAGGCGTAGGAATAAAGTCGTCTACTGCTGCCATGAGTTCCTTGATCTTTTCCTCCCACTGAGGCTGACCATCCAACCCACCTAGAGCAGAACCTTGAATAACGGGGATATTATCACCATCAAACTCGTATGCACTTAGTAATTCGCGGATTTCAAGTTCGACAAGCTCAAGAAGCTCCTCATCATCTACCAAATCTACTTTATTCATAAAAACAACAAGTTGAGGTACCCCTACCTGGCGAGCAAGAAGGATGTGTTCCCTTGTCTGGGGCATCGGGCCATCAGTAGCGGCTACTACCAGGATGGCTCCATCCATTTGTGCAGCTCCCGTAACCATGTTCTTTACATAGTCGGCGTGCCCAGGACAGTCCACGTGAGCGTAGTGACGATTTACCGTCTCATACTCTACGTGAGAAGTATTAATTGTGATACCTCTTTCTTTTTCCTCAGGGGCATTGTCAATCGAATCGAAAGACTTTTGCTCAGCCGTACCGTCTTTTGAAAGAACAGTAGTGATTGCTGCAGTCAGGGTAGTCTTGCCGTGGTCAACGTGTCCAATGGTTCCAATGTTGACGTGAGGCTTGTTGCGTTCAAATTTTTCTTTTGCCATCTTTTTTGTTACGTTACAACTCTAGCGTTAATGGTTTTACAAGATAACCCGTCATAGTCTGGTCATTTGAGATGGCTAGTGATAGCTAGACCGCTATGTGGGGGTTAGAGCCAATGACCGGGCTTGAACCGGTGACCTCATCCTTACCATGGATGCGCTCTACCAACTGAGCTACATTGGCGATTGACATATGCATGCATACACATATGTCAACCTAAAAAAAGAGCGGGAGACGAGATTCGAACCCGCGACCCTTAGCTTGGAAGGCTAATGCTCTACCAACTGAGCTACTCCCGCATAAAACAGGGTAACATCGCACCCTTGATTTTATATACTTACAACTCTTTGTCTAATAACTTATCCAGTGGGGAGAGCAGGATTCGAACCTACGAAGGCATAGCCAACAGATTTACAGTCTGCCCCGTTTGACCGCTTCGGTATCTCCCCAAGAGCCGGTGGACGGATTCGAACCGCCGACCCGCTGATTACAAATCAGCTGCTCTGGCCAACTGAGCTACACCGGCATAGGCCTTTGCATAAAAAGTTGTGCAAAGGTAAAAATTTTACCTATAATTTCAATGTACGCGAACTATTTTTTCAGCTCTTTAATACGAGCGTCCTTACCAATTTTATCCCGCAGATAAAATAACCTTGCTCTACGAACCTTACCCTTTCTAGGAACATCTATTTTCACAATAGAGGGAGAATGCAGCGGAAAAATTCGCTCAACTCCTACCCCGTTGGAAATCTTCCGGACGGTAAAGGTTTCTGTACTTGCAGAGCCTCTTCGCTGAATACAAACACCTTTGAACTGCTGCACGCGCTCTTTATCGCCTTCTACAATTTTCACGTGGACATTTACTGTATCCCCGCTTTTGAATTCGGGTAAGTCCTCTTTTAATTGAGGAGCTTGTATAAGATTGATGAGCTCTTCCATTTCCAGGATTATTTTGACGGACTGCAAATTTAGAATTAATTCACCGCTTTAACAAACCTTTTTCTAAATATATTTAGGAATCTAAATTTTCGAGGAGATCGGGTCTGACCTCCTGTGTTTTTCGCAGTGATTGCTCCTCACGCCAGTCCTCAATTCTTTGTTTATGACCCGAAAGCAAGACTTCAGGAACCGTACTTCCCTCGAAGTCTGGAGGTCGCGTGTAAATAGGAGGTGCCAGCAAGTGATCTTGAAAGGAATCAAACAATGCACTACTCTCATCCCCCAATACGCCCGGAATTAATCGTCCCAGTGCATCGACCATTACCAAAGCGGGAAGTTCCCCCCCTGAGAGCACATAGTCTCCAATTGATATTTCGCGGGTGACAAACAAATCTCGCACACGTTGATCTACCCCTTTGTAATGTCCGGCAAGCAACAAGAGGTTTTGCTTGAGAGACAATTCATTGGCGATACGTTGATCAAACCTCTGTCCATCAGGACTAAGGTAGATGACCTCGTCATATATCCTTTGGGATTGTAGCGCTCGAATACACTGGGCGATAGGTTCAATGCGCATGACCATTCCTGCTCCTCCTCCATACGGGTAATCATCAAGTTGCCTCGCTTTCCCAATTCCGTAAGCTCTAAGGTCATGGATTTCTACTTTCAAAAGGGATTTATCCTGAGCGCGTTTGAGGATGCTGTGCTCTAGAGGGCTTTCCAGCAATTGCGGAACACAGGAAACAATATCTATCCGCATATCTTACTATGCTTCAACCCCATCCAACCGGAGGATGCGAATGGGGCGTTTTAAACTTTCTTCCAGTGAGATAAAGGTTTCGGTACGTTGTATACCTTCAATAGGTTGGATCTTATCGTTAAGAACTGCCCGTAGCTCTCGGGTATTCTGGCTTACGATCTTCACGAATATTCCATATCGGCCGGTTGTGTAGTGAATCTCTGTGATTTCGGATATATGTTCTAACTGTTTTACAATGCGATTATACAAAGAACCTTTTTCTAGAAACATCCCGACAAAGGCTGTGATATCATATCCCAGCAGACTTGCATCAACTTCTAAATGCGCTCCTTTGACAATTCCCATATTGACGAGTTTCTTCATCCTCACGTGTACCGTTCCCCCAGATACGGCTAAGTGCTTTGCAATCTCGGTATATGGCATCTGAGCATTCTGCATCAACATAGACAAAATTTGCAAATCCAGTTTATCAATTTCTAAATTCGAAGCCATCTTTTCAATAAGTTATTTTAAATATATCAATAAAATAGGCTAAAAAATTAAATTATTGCAAATAATGAAATATTTTATTGATATATTTTGAATTTGTTTTTTCTTTCCTATATCTTTGTAATAACAAAGCAACATGCTTTTACATACTGTAGGGTGATGAAATTGGCAGCCATACCCTCTTGTCTCGGGGGTGAGGGCTATGGGATAAACCCATCAGGGCTAACCACCTCGTGGAGGTTCGAATCCTTCCCCTACAGCTTAGGGCTCCCCAAGTGGGAGCTCTTTTTTTATCTCCTCTGTAGCCCTTTTCCTGTATCTGTTCTTGGACTGATTCGTAAGATGAATGGCGTCCAACTATTAACCAAATTATTAAATATATATTATAATTTTAACAAATCTTGAAAAAAGACTGAGGAATTTGTTGACTTCTTATAAATTTTGCATCTAAAAGGAAGCAAATACAGAGTGTATCCAAAAAAATTTTAACTTTAGTAACGGCTACGCTTTGTGCCCATATTAAATCTAAATACTTTTTTGATATGATAATGGATACTGGATATTTAATTATTGCCGGAGTAGCTGCTTTGATCAGTGCCTTTGTTCGGAATCGAATGATGGCTACGATGAAAAAGCTCTCTCAAATAGGTCTTTCTTCTGGCCTTTCTGGCCAAGAGGTAGCCGAACGCATGTTAGGGGATTTCAACATCCATGACGTTCGAATTACTTCTACAAGAGGAACACTAACAGATCACTATAATCCACTCAATAAATCAGTTAATTTAAGTGAATGGGTATATAGTCCTGCCTCTATTGCCGCAGCAGCAGTTTCGGCCCATGAGGTTGGCCATGCCGTTCAGCATGCTACCTCTCACCCCCTTCTCAAGTTCCGGTCAGCTATTGTACCGGTTTTGAAGTTCGCATCTCCTGTTGCTCCCTATGTGATTATGGCAGGATTGGGTCTAGGAATGCTACAGTTAGCTTGGGCAGGCGTGGCTCTATTTGGTATTAGTACTTTATTTGCTGTCATCACCCTCCCTGTAGAGTTTGATGCAAGTAAAAGAGCGCTTGCTTGGCTAGAAGAGAAAGGTATCACTCGAGGGGAAGAAACAGCCCTAGCAAAGAAGGGTCTTTTTTGGGCGGCTATGACCTATGTAGTTGCTGCACTTACCTCTCTCGCCTATTTGCTGTATTTTGTCTCCTTAATACAAGGAAGAGATTGATGAAATCCTGTACTTCTACCTTGTAGGAAGTTCGTAATACTCAGAATATACCCGGTAAATTCCCTGTTTATTTACCGGGTTTTTCTACCTTTGCCACATGTCAATGCTCAATGCATTAGGGAACTTCGGCTATTTAATTTGGCAGGTAAGTAAAAGTATTCCTCATAGTTTTAAGGAGCGCAAAAGGATTGTATATCAGATGGATCACGTAGGAGTGAATTCTATTCCACTCGTCTTGGTTATCGGTTTTTTTGCGGGAGCCATTATTGCATGGCAGGCAGCGTATCAATTTCGCGGTATGATCAGTCTTTCCGTTATGGGGGGTCAGGTCACGCGAGTTGTGGTAATGGAGATGGCACCCGTATTAACAGCATTGGTTATTAGTGGAAGAATAGGGGCCTCTATGACCGCTGAAATTGGGACGATGCAGGTCACTGAACAAATCGACGCTTTGAAAACACTAGGAATTAATCCGATTCGTTATATAGTTCTGCCTAGGGTGCTAGGATTGAGTTTGATGATGCCCATTTTGACATTTTTTTCGCTGTTCATTGCAGTTCTAGGAGCCTATCTTGTGTCAGACTATTTTCTGGATATTACCCGACAAATATTCCTCCGTTCTATTAGAGATTTCTTCGAAGTTAGGGATTTACTTGGCGGTTTAATTAAGGGAACGCTGTTTGGACTACAGATTTCTCTGATCGGTTGCTACATGGGAATGAGAACTGAAGGAGGGGCAAAGGGGGTAGGAGATGCAACTATTAGTTCTTTTGTAATCTCTGCTATCTCTATTCTGGTAAGCGATTTTCTACTATGGGTTATTTTATTTTAGATTGAGTGATACGTAGTTTTTTTCTATGTTTGTTCAAAGTACCCTAATTTCAGCAGGTACGTTCATTTTACGCTATTTTAGAATTCATATTTATATGGCAACCATTAAATCCCGTTTATTTTCAATAGGTTTTGCCACTTCAATTCTCCTTTTATTGGGTTTATTCCCCAATTCTTTGGTAGCTCAGACTCCCAAAAAGATTCAACGAGACCTAGAAAAAGCAAATGAAGATTTCCAGCGAGAATTCTATTCAGATGCTAGAATAAAGTTCCAGGAAATATTGATTTCGGATCCCAACAATCTGGAGGCTATTGTAAAACTGGCCGAATCAAACTTTTACTTGGAAAACTACAACGAAGCATTGGGAAATTATTCTCAAGCTCTACAGCTAGATTCGGTTTCCAACGACACCCTCCTTTTCTGGACGGGGATTACTCACAAGAACCTGGGAAATTGTGAACAGGCAATTTACTGGCTCAACCGATTTAAAACTAAGCATACCAACCAAGATTACTATTTCCAACGTGCCCAGAGGGATATCGAAGGCTGTGAAGCCCAAAGTCAGAGACAAAATATTCCTTATGAATTGCGGAGGGTTTCCTTTAACTCGGAGGCTGCAGATATTTTCCCTGCATATCGAGAAGGGTTGGAGGGGTCTAAAGAAATCGTATTTACCTCCCACAGAGTGGAAAATGGACGAGGGAAATTCTACTCCAGATTGGGCCAACCCAATTTTTCGGACCTGTATGCGATTGATCTCCTGAACGACTCAACATTTGGGGCAGTACCAAGAAATTTAGGAAATCTGGTAAATGGAAATGGGAAACAGAATACTGGATCTGCTACATTTGCAGACAATGGCTTGACCATGTACTTTACGATGTGCAATACCAAGCACAATAAAGATGGTTGTAGTATCTATTCCTCTCGCTACAATACTTCTAGAAAATCGTGGGGGAAACCAGAACTCGTCGAAGAGCTTTCTGGTAAAAAGCCCGTTCGGTCTAAAAAAGGGAAAATCAAAGTTGTTCCAACGGATGATGCCAATCCTACTGTTACCCCAGATGGAAACACCATATATTTCTCTTCTGACAGACCCGATGGAAAAGGGGGATATGACATTTGGTATTCCCAACGCGTAGGAACTCGCTGGGCTAGCCCAATATCCCTAGACACCACCATCAATTCCCGCTTTGATGAAAGCTCACCCTATATTAGTTCTGATGGAACCAAAATATACTTTTCCTCTAATGGTTGGGGAGGAGCAGGAGGATTTGATGTATACTCTTCAGAAAAGCGAGATGGAACGTGGATGCCAAATGTAAACGTGGGTCCTCCCATAAACAGTAATTCTGACGAGATTGGGGCCATTTGGCGGAGAAATGATTCGCTTGTTTACTTCTCTTCTAATCGCATGGGTGGCCAAGGTAGTTATGATATCTACTTGGCCAAATTAACAGGTGTTATCGGCGGTACCCTCGCCTTACAAGGTCTTGTAAGGGATCGAGATACCCAGCTGCCTATCCCCTTTTCTACCGCCATTCTTTTTGAAAAGGATACAGAAGGATTTTTGATTCCCTTGGATACTTTTACAACCGGGCAAAATGCCGATTACTATTTTGACTTGGAGTTTGATAAGCAGTATAAGGTGCTAGGGAATGCCCCAGAATACCTCGCAAATGAAATTGAAGTATCTACAGAAGGGGTTACCGCAGGAATATTAGAGCGGAATATTGATATTGCCTTAGAGCCTATCTATACCTCTCTACCCATTGTCCTTCAAAATATCTACTACGATTACGACAAATTCTATCTCAGGGATGATGCCATGAGAGAATTAGATAAATTGGTTTTCCTTCTCCAGCAGAACAATAATATCACAATTCAAATGGGGAGTCATACAGATACCAATGGGACACTCAATTACAATGATACCCTATCCAATAACAGAGCCCGGTCTGCAGTCAAATATTTGATAGATCGAGGAATTAGCCCTAGTAGGCTTACATGGTTTGGATATGGAGAGAATGAACCCTTAATTTACCCTGAAGAATCAGATGAAGACGAACAAGCCAATCGTCGAACTGAATTCAGAATCCTTTCTATAGACTTTCAATAAGATATGTCGGAGAGATACAGCCAACGGGGGGTTTCGAGTGATAAATCAGATGTACACTTTGCCATAAGAAACTTGGACAAGGGTCTGTATCCTCGTGCGTTTTGTAAGGTATTGCCAGACTTAATGCTTAATGACCCTGAGGCATGTGTAATCATGCACGCAGATGGTGCAGGAACTAAGTCTTCTCTAGCGTATTTATATTGGCGGGAAACAGGGGATATCTCTGTTTGGCGAGGGATTGTCCAGGATGGGATTGTGATGAATATTGATGATATGATGTGTGTAGGAGCCTGTGACTCCTTCCTTCTTTCCAATACCATAGGAAGAAATTCTTTTCTCATTCCCAAGGAAGTATTAGCAGAGATGCTAAATGGAATGGAGGATTTTTTTGAAATGCTCAGAGAGCATGGAATCCAAATTGTCAATACAGGGGGAGAAACTGCTGATGTGCCAGATGTCGTAAAAACCCTCATATTTGATGCTACTGCGTACAGCAGGATGCCAAGAAGTGCGGTCATTACCAATGAAAACATAGGGCCTGGATCTGTCATTGTAGGACTAAGTAGCGCTGGTCAAGCCAAGTATGAGACTACCTACAATAGTGGCATCGGAAGCAATGGACTGACGAGTGCCAGACACGATGTCCTTTCGGGTATGTATCGAGAGAAGTACCCTGAAACGTATGACATTAGCATTCCTGAGCACTTGGCATATTCAGGCCAATACACCTTAGATACACAACTTGAGAATCATCCGCTTTCGGTAGGAAAACTTCTCTTGAGCCCCACGCGAACTTACCTTCCCTTTATGCGAGAAGTATTCGGTACTTACCGGCAACAGATTCACGGTTTGATCCATTGTACGGGAGGCGGGCAGACAAAAATTTTAAAATTCATTGAACATCTACGGGTAGTAAAAAATAACTTGTTACCAATTCCTCCTATTTTTAGCCTTATACAATCCTCCTCCCAAACAGATTGGAAGGAAATGTACAAAGTGTTCAACATGGGACACAGGCTTGAAATTTATACTGATCCCGCTACAGCTCAGGGCATACTATCCCTAGCTGACAAATTTCATATTGAGGCAGGGATAATAGGGTTCTGTGAAGCTGCCGAAACCAATCAATTGATTATTGAGTCAGATGCAGGAAGCTTTATGTACTCCTGAAAAGGCGATTCATATTCAGCTAAATTTGGATGCGCCAAATCTTTCGGGGAAAGAATAGGGGGTATATCTTGCCAAGGGATTGCCAATGCAGGGTCATCCCACCTTATTCCTTGATCAGCTTGTTTGTTATAGAAGTTTGTACACTTGTAGTAGAACAAACAGGTATCTGAAAGAACCTGGAATCCGTGGGCAAAACCCTCAGGAATATAGACAAACGTAGGTTCATCTGCTCTAATTTCATAAGAGAACGCCTTGCCGTAGGTAGGGGAGTGTACACGAATATCGACAGCAACGTCCAATACTGATCCCTCAAATACAGTTACCAACTTTCCTTGTGTATATGGGGGGATTTGAAAATGGAGCCCTCTCAAAACTCCTTTGGATGAACGAGATAGATTATCCTGAACGAATTCTAAATCTTCAAGTCCAATTTCTGAGAAGGCTTTTTGGTTGTAGACTTCCAAAAAGAAACCCCGTGAATCCCCAAAGACATCTGGTTTTATAATATATAGGCCAGGAAATTCACTAGAAAACTTTTTCAACCCCATGGATTTTCTCTTTAAAATATGCTAATGTTTTTTCAAGGCCATCTCTTCTACTCACCTTAGGTTCCCAATTGAGAATCTCTCTTGCGCGAGTGATATCAGGCTGTCGAACCTTGGGATCATCCTTGGGAAGATCTTTGAATACGATTTGGCTGGTTGAGCTTGTAATATCAATGATTTCTCTCGCGAAATCTAATATAGAAATTTCACTCGGGTTTCCTATGTTGACGGGATAGGTTTCCTCACTTAGCAATAGCCGAAACAACCCATCCACTAGGTCATCTACATAGCAAAAACTCCGCGTTTGGCTACCATCTCCAAAAACTGTAATGTTTTCCCCATTGAGGGCCTGACTGGCAAATGCAGGAAGGGCACGCCCATCATTCAAACGCATTCTCGGTCCATATGTATTGAAAATACGCGCAATCCGAGTTTCCAATCCATGTTTTCTATGGTAGGCCATAGTCAGCGCCTCCATGTATCTTTTGGCTTCATCGTAAACCCCTCTATATCCAATGGGATTAACATTTCCCCAGTAGTCTTCTTTTTGAGGGTGAATCAATGGGTCTCCATACACTTCAGAAGTACTTGCAATCAACACTCTGGCACCTTTTTCTTTGGCAAGCCCAAGGACTTTGTGTGTACCCATAGCGCCTACCTTGAGCGTCTTAATAGGGAGCTTTAGGTAATCCATAGGACTGGCTGGAGAGGCAAAATGCATCACATAATCTAGATCCCCCTTGACCCAAACAAAGTTGGTGACATCGTGCTGAAGAAATTGAAAGTCTTCATTTCCAAATAAGTGCTCGATATTCTCTAAGTTCCCCGTTATTAAATTATCCATAACCAAGACGGAAAACCCTTCCGCTAAAAAACGATCAGCAAGATGTGAGCCGAGAAATCCAGCTCCTCCTGTAATTAATACCTTAGACTTTTTGGACATATGAAGAACATTTATTATTACAAAAATTTAATTTTTCGAAAATTAATCAATCTACAATTCTTTTGCAAATATTATGCCTTATAATACGAAACTATTTTTCTGTTGGTTTTATTATTTTCGGGAGTAAAAATGAAAGCTACTTCCCAGGAATCTGGAAAGCAGCTTTTATACCATAAAAATGGAGAGGGTTGGCTATTAGCCCATAGATACAGTCGACTTAACCTCTATGGCTTTTCTACCAATTGAATAGTAAGAAAATCCTGTTTTCTCCATTTCTGTCAAATCATATACATTACGGCCATCAAAAATAATGGGCTCTTTGAGTCCTTGCCTTACCCGGTCAAAGTCAGGTACGCGGAACTCATTCCATTCCGTAACGATCAGCAGTGCGTCTGCGCCTTCGCAGGCTTCATACATACCTTTTGCATATTCAGGTTGTACAGGAGAATACGCTTTCACGGATTCTATTGCCTCTGGATCAAATGCTTGAACCTTTGCGCCAAGCTTCTGAAGCTCATCAATGATAACCAATGCCGGTGCTTCACGGATATCGTCCGTATTGGGCTTAAAAGCCAATCCCCAGACTCCAAAAGTTTTCCCGGAAAGGTCACTTCCGTATTTGTTGATTACTTTTTCTACCAAAATATGCTTCTGCTTCTTATTAACCTCCATTACAGAATCCAAAATCTTAAAATTGTATCCGTACTCGTTGGAAGTTTTGAAGAGGGCGGAAACATCTTTGGGGAAACAGGATCCTCCATACCCTACACCTGGGAATAGGAAGCGCTTTCCAATTCTAGAATCCGTCCCAATTCCTCGGCGGACATTGTCCACATTGGCACCTACTAACTCACAAAGATTAGCGATTTCGTTCATGAACGAAATTTTGGTAGCTAAGAAGGAATTGGCAGCATACTTGGTGACTTCTGCGCTGCGCTCGTCCATGAAAATGATGGGATTTCCAGAGCGAACAAAAGGTTGATACAACTGACGCATCTTTTCGGTAGCCTTTTCAGAGGAAGACCCTACCACGATACGCTCAGGCTTCATGAAATCTTGAACCGCAAATCCTTCACGAAGGAACTCAGGATTCGAAACAACGTCAAACTCAACATTTGTTTGCGCATCGATTACAGCAGTAACCTTATCAGCTGTTCCTACTGGGACAGTACTTTTGTTGACGATTACTCGGTACTCGGTGAGGAGTTTCCCAATCTCCCCTGCTACTCCCAACACATACTTTAGATCCGCAGATCCATCTTCAGTGGGAGGGGTGGGAAGTGCCAGGAAGATAATTTCTGCCATTTCTACCGCTTCGCTCAAAGAGTCGGTGAAGTATAACCTTCCCTCCTTGGTGTTGCGGTTGAACAAAGTTTCCAGACCAGGTTCGTAGATGGGTATTACCCCAGACTTCAATTTAGCAAGTTTCTCTTGATTATTGTCCACACATAGTACCTCATTACCGGCCTCTGCAAAACAGGTTCCCGTAACCAAGCCTACATATCCTGAACCAATAACAGCTATTTTCATACGCGTATGAGATTGATTAAAAAAAATTTTATGCCTTGGCCAATGCTTCTTTCACATTGTCCGTAATATGCTTTATATGCTCTTCCGTAAGTTCTGAATGCATGGGAAGACTTAGTACTTCTTCAGTAAGTTGCTCGGAAACAGGAAGTTGCCCTTCTGAATATCCATAACCCGTATAGGCACCTTGAAGGTGGAGAGGCACGGGATAATATACCATAGAAGGTATATTTTTCTCTGCTAAGAAAGTCCGCATCGCATCACGCTTTTGTCTACCTCCCTTAATTCTAAGCGTATATTGATGAAATACATGGTGCGAGTAAGGTGCCCTGTAGGGAGTTATCACTTCCTCGCATTCAGCAAGTATCTCATCGTAATGAGACGCTGCCCAGCGTCTTGCGTTGTTGTATTCATCCAAATGCTGCAACTTGATATCTAAGATTGCAGCTTGAACGGAATCTAGTCGCGAATTTACCCCAATTGAATCGTGGTAATATTTCTTCTTTGATCCGTGGTTACAGATCACCCAAATTTTATCTGCTAGGGAATCATCTCTACTAAACATCGCTCCACCGTCGCCGCAAGCGCCTAGGTTTTTACTGGGATAAAACGAAGTACATCCAATATGTCCTACAGTACCTGTCTTCAATGTATGTCCATCTGAAAAGGTATAATGGCTACCAATGGCTTGTGCATTATCTTCTACTACATATAAATTGTGCTTTTCAGCTAGCTTCATTATGGGCTCCATGTCAGCCGACTGACCGAATAAATGCACGGGAATGATCGCTTTGGTCCGATCTGTAATGGCAGCCTCGACGTGCTCTGGAGAGAGATTAAACGTGAGCGGATCTACCTCTACAAAAACGGGAGTAAGCTGAAGGAGAGAAATAACCTCAACCGTAGCTACATAAGTAAAGGAGGGGGTAATGACCTCATCTCCTGGAGCTAAATCCAAGGCCATGAGTGCAACCTGAAGGGCATCCGTTCCGTTGGCGCAGGAAATGGCATGAGGTACATCCAGAAACTTTGCCAGGTTCGCTCTGAATTGTTTTACGGAAGGACCATTGATAAAAGCACCTGAGGTCAGCACTTCCCGCACAGCAGTATCCATTTCTACCTGGATTTTTTTATGCTGTGCTAATACATCAACCATGTGAATTTTCATCTACAAAATCGTTTCAATTTGTTACAAATAAGCAAATGAGTAGACCTCAGAACCTTACCAAGTATTTAATAGATTTTCTCCACAAACTTAGTTGTCCTTGTAGTATTCTGGGAGAAAAGCCACGTGAATTGGCATTTATCTTTGGTCAAACTGAAAAATAGTATACCTGAGTTTATTTTTTTCTTTACTTGAATCTTCATTTTGTTAGAAAGAAGTCTATGATTCTCTGGCTATACTCTGCCTCCCTTCACGTGTATCGCTTCATACTTGTGATAGTAAGTCCCTTTCATCCCAAGGCCAGAAAATGGATAGGAGGTAGAAGAAATTGGGAGGCTAACTTAGGCGAAAAAATTATTTCGAACAAGTGGATTTGGTTTCATTGCGCCTCATTGGGTGAATTTGAACAAGGAAGGCCATTGATAGAGGCCATTCGATCCGACTTCCCTGACTATAAACTACTTCTTACTTTTTATTCTCCTTCCGGTTTTGACATACGGAAGAACTATTCTGGGGCGGATTGTGTCTCTTATCTTCCACTAGATAGTCCCAAAAACGCCCGTAATTTTCTGACAATAGTCCAACCCCGATTAGCTATTTTTGTTAAATATGATCTATGGATCCACTTCTTAAATGCGTGTTTTGCACGGAAAATTCCTACCCTTCTTATTTCAGCGCATATGCGACCAGGTAGTAGCTTCCTCACAGGGCCTTTAAAATCTATCTACCAGTCCCTTTTTCCCAAATTCAAGGCAATTTTCACACAAAATAAGGAAACCGCGCACTTGCTTCGAGACTTTGCTCCCCAAGCCACGGTTATTGAAAGTGCCGATACGCGGTTCGATCGAGTGTCGCAAACCGTGAAAACGTTTCAACCTATCCCTCAAATCGAAAAATTTACCCAGGGGAAAAACTGTCTGATTGGAGGGAGCACCTGGCCCAGAGGAGAAGCGTTATTATTTTATCTCTTTGACAGGTTTGTAGCTTCAGATAAATTCCGTATGATCCTTGCACCGCACGAAATACATCCTCCTCGAATCAAACAGTGGATAGAAAAATACCCTGAGCTTAGTCTAGCATTTTCCGAAATTGAAACCCTTAGTCCTACGCATAGAATTTTGTGGATTGATAATATCGGTATGCTCTCCAGAATTTATGCTTACGGCACTATGGCATATATAGGTGGGGCATGGGATAAAGGCTTACACAACACCCTGGAAGCCATTGTATATGGGATCCCTGTTTTCTTTGGACCACAGTATGAAAAATATCCAGAGGCGTTTGAATTGATAGAACGCGGCATTGGCTTTGCAGTCAAAAACGAAGCAGAAGCGCTAGTACTGCTACAAAAATTTTGGGACTCTCCCGAACTTCAAAAAAATATTCGACGTAAGTGTACTAGTTATGTAGCAGAAAAATCGGGTGCTACTACCCAAATTATGAACTGGATAACAGCACAAAATTTGTTGGAAAACGCTACGAAAATTTAGGCCAGAATTAGTCGAACAAAAAAATTACCATATGAAAAACTCAATTGTTAAGCCTTCAATTTTGTCCCACTTGAGGTTTTGTGTAATTTGTATGGTCGTAATGTTTTCCTCTCCCTTGGGGAGTAAAGCCCAACAGACCGAAGCTTCCAGGCTATTCATAAAAAAGATTCAGGTATATGATTCTTACGTATCTGTTACTTACGAGTTGAACTTCCCCGGTTTCGTCGAATTGCACTTAAGCAATCCCGAAGGACGAAAAATCTGGATTCGGGGCAAGGTAGCTGATCAGGTAGGGGTTCATTCGGTAAAAATCAACCGAGAGCCTATGGAAAAGGGCAAGCGATATAGTTTTATCCTTAAGTACAAAGGGAAGGATTATTCTGGGAGCTTTTATAATGAAAAGAAAGATACATAAATAGGTATACTATGGAACTTATCCGTGATTCAATCAAAACCCAACGGGTAGAAAAATCTCGTTTCGATACAGTGGACATGTCTCAGATTCCGTTTGGGCGGGTATTTAGCGACCACATGCTAATGGCGCGCTACGAAAATGGTTCATGGGGAGCACCTGAGATTGTCCCTTATGACAAACTGAGTCTTGCCCCTAGTGTGTGTACCTTACACTATGGTCAGGCCATTTTCGAAGGGATGAAGGCCCTAAAAGGAATTGATGGGCAGCCCTGCCTATTTCGACCCATTGACAATTTTTTACGCCTGAATCGTTCTGCCTACAGGATGGGTATGCCCGCCCTTCCAGAACGTGTATTTATGGAAGGAATCCGGTCGCTCGTCAGCCTGGATAGGGCATGGGTTCCATCCTTAGCACAAGGTTCCCTGTATATTCGCCCCTTCATGTTTGCAACGGATGAATATATTGGGGTGAGGTCCTCAGATTCCTACTTGTTTATCACATTTACCTGCCCAGTGGGAGGCTATTACAACAAGCCAGTAAGCCTACTTACTAGCAAGGAGTTTGTCAGAGCAGCACAAGGAGGAACCGGTAGTGCAAAGTGTGCAGGAAATTACGCCGCCTCTTTGCTTCCTGACAAACTTGCCAAATCCCAAGGCTATGACAATATTTTATGGCTGGATGCCAAGGAACATACCTATGTGGAAGAATGTGGTACCATGAACGTTTTCTTCGTAATCGATGGTACAGTCATTACGTCTCCTTTGACTGGAACCATTCTTCCCGGAATTACAAGAGATAGCGTTATTCGTTTACTTAAAGACAATGGATACAAAGTTGAAGTCCGCCCTATTTCCATCTATGAGGTAGAAAGCGCCTACGAGCAAGGCACCTTAACTGAGGCCTTTGGAGCAGGGACAGCTGCCACCATTGCAAAAATAGATCGTATTGGATACGCGGGCAGAGACCTAACCTTCCCTCCCTATGGCAAGGAGAGCATCAGTAGTTGGTTGCTTGATACCCTCCAAGCGATCAAAACGGGAGAAAAGGATGATCCATATGGGTGGGTTGTGGCAGTGTAATGGGGAGGTTTGAGGGAAGGAACCCCAACCCCTTAAAAAGGGGCAAAAGTTTGAGGTTTGAGGTTTGAGGTTTGAGGTTTGAGGTTTAGTTGTACTTTGATCTCGTATCAAAGGTTACTACGGACTACCGACTACTTTACCACGGACTCTTCTATCGAAGGTTACCGTGGACTATGGACTATTTAACTGTGGACCATTTTTTCGAATCAAAGGTTACCATAGATTGTGGACTATTTAGCTATGGACCGTTTTCTTAAATAAAGGGTTGCCCTTGGCTTTCGACTATCTAACTGTAGACTATTACACTGTATGAGGTGTAATGTAAATTTCCGTCAAAGATTGTAAGTTGCAAATGGTTAACTTTATTAACCAGGAGAAAGCTATTTTCATTCCTGATAGTGCTCAAACCCTAAAGGTGAAATATATACTGTATGCAAATCCTCGACGGTAAAAAACTGTCTCAAGTCATCAAAGACGAAATTAAGGAGGAGGTTGAACAAATCGTACCCATTAGCCCGAGAAAGCCCCATCTCGTGGCAATCATTGTGGGAGATAATCCCGCCTCTCATACCTATGTCAAGCATAAGATTCGCTCCTGCAAGTATGTAGGCTTTCATTCGACCTTGGTTCATTTACCCATTGAAGTGAGCGAATACGAATTGCTATCTATCGTGGAAAAAAACAACCAGAATCCAGAGGTAGATGGAATCATTGTACAAATGCCGCTTCCCGAGCACATTTCTCAACAGAAAATCATACAATCCGTGACTCCCAGAAAAGATGTGGATGGATTCCATCCCTTCAATGTAGGGATGCTTACTCAGAACTATTTCCCTACCATGATTCCAGCTACTCCTTCTGGAATTTTGGAAATGATCAAGCGATATGATATTCCTACAAAGGGGAAGCATTGTGTCATGGTGGGTAGAAGTAGGATAGTAGGGAGGCCTACTTCAATCCTAATGTCTCGCGGCGGGTATCCAGGGGAGGCTACAGTTACCATATGCCACAAACATACACCTGCGGAAGACCTAAAGAAGTTTTGCCTGCAAGGCGATATTATCATTGTAGCTACGGGCATACCAGGTCTTATCAAAGCCGATATGATAAAGGAAGGGGCAGTTGTCATCGATGTGGGAATCACCCGTGTTCCAGCAGATGATACCAAATCAGGCTATAGACTCAAGGGAGACGTAGACTTTCCCAATGTCGCCCCCAAAACTTCTTATATCACTCCTGTCCCAGGTGGGGTAGGCCCCATGACTGTTGCCATGTTGCTGAAGAATACGTTAGATGCATTTAAAAACAGAGAAACCCGAAAGAATAGGCAACAGGCTTGAAATTACTTTTAGCTGTTTCACCAATACCCCACTTCATGAATATGATTTTGTAACTTTGCGTTCTAAGGTAAAGGCCTTTGCCATTGAGGGATGAATAGCAGATATGGAAAAAGTTAAGATTAAAAAAAATACCACACCCAAATTCGCCTATGGAGCAAGAGACCCACTTCCTGTAATGGAGCATTTTTTAACCTTACAGGGAGAAGGAAATTGGACTGGAACGGCTGCGTACTTTATTCGCCTAGCGGGCTGCGACGTGGGTTGCCATTGGTGTGATGTAAAGGAATCTTGGGGGGTTGCTGCAGAACAACACATGAGGGTCTTAGACCTCATTGAGATAGTTATAGCACATAAGGCCCAGCATGTAGTTATAACGGGAGGTGAACCGACCATATATGACTTAAGGCCCTTGGTACAGAGCTTACATTCCCTGGGGATAAAGGTTCATTTGGAAACAGCGGGAGTTCATCCCTTGCTTGGAGACCTGGACTGGGTCTGTTTTTCCCCAAAGAAATTCAAAGCTCCACTGGATGAATACTACACAAATGCACATGAATTGAAGGTAGTTATTTACAATCGCCACGACCTTCAATGGGCCGAATCTCATGCAAGCCGATGTGCTGATCACGTAAAACTATTCCTTCAACCTGAATGGGATCGACGTGAGAAAATGCTACCGATGATCATTGCGTATATTCAAAATCATCCTCATTGGCGGCTGAGTCAGCAGACGCATAAGTATATGGGTATTCGCTAGGGGTTCTTAAAACCTTTCTTTCTTGAATGATGAAATATCTTCATCCACTTCAGAGTCAAAACTACTCCTTAAAAGAATTTTAACCCTTTTTTGCATAAACCCTGAAAGGCTCATGAGGACCGCTAAAAATAGACAATACCCCGAATAAAAAGCGTAGAAAAAACCACCAAAATACCAGATCCTTTACTCAAGAAACGCCGTATTTTGGAGTCCCCCACTTGGGTTCAAAATAGAGATTCCAGGATACAATCGTGAAGAATTGATTTTGGGGGTCAGAGAAAGTCGCTGGGGGTAATAAATAATATAAAGACAGATTAGTACCTGAGCATAATGGATCAGGTCTATTTTCCTTCGGGAAAAAATATCCTGTAGGCCTCCCTATTGGTAGCACATGAAAACTCCAATGATTACTAGGCTGCAGGGCATAAAGTATTATTCCTTGGAGGCTTAGAAAAGGGTATGGTAGCAAATTGCTACCTATAGAAAATCCCGAAGGGATCAAGAAGCCCTTTAGGGCGGAAAAAAGAATACGGACTAAATGATATTTATTCAATTTTAGAATTATTTTACATATGTGCTTTAATGTTTATGTTATATCTAAGATACCCAAAGGGTAATTCTATCTAAAATGGTAGGAACTCTTTCTAAATCTAGTATGAGGAGTTGGCCTCTACCGTTGCGTGCCCCTGTTGTGTATGCGAGGTATAATAAACCATATTTCCCATTTTTTGACACCCATGGTACACTCAGCGTAATAATTCCATAAGCATCTTGATAGGTCTCTAAAAAAGTTTCCCAACCTGTTCCTGCATCCTTTCTAAATATTTTTCTTACTTCTCTTTTGGAGATAACTGAAATAGATAAGGGTAAATGAATCTTGGTTAGATCCAATTGGGCTTTCCAACTTTGTTGTAATAAAGGCTTTTGTAGTAACACCTCCTGTAAAATTTCTTTGGGCAAGGCGCACTCTTCCAATTTCATTTGCAAATTCTCATCAGACACCGAAATTCCTTTTACTTTCCTATTGACTACTATCCTTTTATCCTTTTCTAGCCAAGAAAAGAATTCCGTCAATACGCCTGAATAAATCTGGTAATCGGTTGCGCTAAGTGGTTGACATGTACTCTTGGCAAGGAACAATAGAATTAGTATAGAGCTGAGAAATAAATCCCGAATCTTCATCCCACAGTATACTTACCGTTCGATTAATAAAGCAAGGTAAAAAGTCTCCCCCTGCCCACCTAGCTCAACACATACCCAATACCAACCCGGTTCAACTATATAGAGAGAAATGGGGAAATGATTCTCGCCCCGTACAGCGTGATAGCTAGCCTCCCAAAGCACTTGTTCCCCTAAATCTATTAGCTTCATGTGAATTACAGCATCCCTATGGGCCACAAGTCTCAGTTGAGTATTGTCGCTTGCGGTATTGGGAAATAGTTTCAGTTCTTGTTCAACAGAAGGTACATCAGAAAGGGGGCCTGTAGAATCAACAAAGGGTAAATCCCAACATTCCACTAGTGGCCCATCCATTTGGGCATAGCATACCGTAGAAAGCAAGGTGAAAAGTAGAAAAATAAGCCGCATACAGGAAATTTGATCTTTTCTGATACAATTTTGATGGAAAAAAATAGGGAGAAAGTAAAAGTCTCTGCCAATTCTAGTGTACTTTTGGTACCTTGTATCTATCGATATTTCGAACCTAATAGACGAAACCCATGGGTAAGCTCTCCCTATTATTTCTGGCATTTGTAGGAATGGTGTGGTCATGTTCTTCACCTGACTCTGGTTCCCAAGCTTCTCAGGATAAGCAAGAACCAGTTGTAGCAGAGCAGGTAAATTCTAACTCCCAAACCCCAAAGCCTACCATTGAAACAGCGGTGGAGGAACTTTCTGCTTCTACGGACACAGGAGCGACCCTGGTAAAAACTTCTGAGGAAATTCTAAGTCAATTGCCTGAAGGCCTTGAGGCTCCCAGAGATATGGTATTTGTCCCCGGAGGAGTTGTAGAAATGGGTTCTCTAGATGGCTTACCCAGGGAAAGGCCTATCCAGGTTCGAAAAATTCAGAGTTTTTTCATGGATAAGACGGAAGTCACTGTAGGCCAGTGGCGCAAATTTGTAAAGGCAACAGGACATAGGACAGAATCTGAGAAGTTTGGGGATTCCGCAGTATTTGACAAAACACAAAAGACTTGGATACTTAAACCTGGGGCCTACTGGGAATTCCCCTTAGGTCCTGACCAACCCAAGGCAAAGGATAATCATCCTGTAACCCATGTCTCCTACAATGATGCCTTAGCCTTTGCAGAATGGGCGGGCAAAAGAATTCCTACGGAGGCAGAATGGGAGCACGCTGCGCGCAATGCTTCCAACGATCGTCAACAGTACTCCTGGGGGGCAGAACTTGTTGTGGATGGAACCTACAAGGCCAATACGTGGCAGGGATACTTTCCCGAAGTCCACTATGTAGAAGATGGCTTTGAGTATACTAGCCCAACAGGCACCTTCGGAGAAACTCCCTTAGGACTCGTGGATATGGCGGGTAATGTGTGGGAATGGACCCAGGACTGGTACTTTGGGCAGCATGGAATTGACGCTACGAATTTTCGCCCAACCAAAGAAAGTGAGCGTGTGATTCGTGGAGGCTCCTTCATGTGCGACCCCTCCTATTGTCACGGGTACCGCGTTTCTGGAAGATCGGGAACAACGCCGGAAACAGGACTTTTTCACGTAGGATTCCGCCTTGTGAAGGACTTACCCTTGCTCAACTAGTCTCATTCCAAATATTTTTCTTGTAAATACCTTCTATACTCCCGTAAATCTCCTAGATTTGCAGGCAGAAAAATATTTGTTATGTACAGAACGCATACTTGTGGAGAGCTAAGACTTGCCGATGCTGGAAAACAGGTTGTTTTATCTGGCTGGGTACAGCGCAGTCGTAAATTTGGGAAGATGACCTTCATGGACTTGCGAGATCGCTACGGACTTACGCAATTGGTATTCAGTGAAGAAGATAATCCACAGTTGAATGAGCTAGCAGAGAAACTCGGCAGAGAGTTTGTCGTGCGTGTAGAAGGATCCGTCCGCGAGCGGACCAGCAAAAATGACCAACTCCCAACGGGTGAGATCGAGATTGAAGTTACCACCCTA
This sequence comes from Bacteroidota bacterium, assembly GCA_039197765.1. Lineage (GTDB taxonomy): Bacteria > Bacteroidota > Bacteroidia > J057 > J057 > JBCCTX01. The sequence goes on along the minus strand of JBCCTX010000014.1, from coordinate 6,411 downwards.
GAAGTGTTAAATGCTGCAAAGCTGCCTCCCTTCACCATTGAGGATGAAACGGATGGAGGAGATGATCTTCGCATGAAGTATCGCTACTTAGATTTGAGGAGAGGACCTGTACAAAAAAACCTGATTTTCAGGAGTAAATTGGCTACAGAAACAAGGAAATACCTCGCAGATGAGGGCTTTATAGAGGTAGAAACCCCTGTTTTAATCAAAAGTACCCCTGAGGGTGCTCGGGACTTCGTGGTTCCCAGTCGGATGAATCCCGGCCAATTCTACGCTTTGCCTCAGTCTCCTCAGACGTTCAAGCAACTGCTGATGGTATCGGGCTTAGACAAATACTTCCAGCTGGTAAAGTGCTTTCGGGATGAAGACCTTCGGGCAGATCGACAGCCAGAGTTTACCCAGATAGACTGCGAAATGTCCTTCGTAACCCGTGATGACGTACTAGCAACCTTTGAAGGACTTACAAAGTACTTGTTCAAAGCTACTCTAGGCGTGGAGTTGCCTGATTTCCCCATTATGCAATACGACGATGCCATGAGATTGTATGGATCGGATAAGCCAGATATTCGCTTTGGGATGACCTTTGTAGAGTTAAATGATGTCGCAAAGGGAAAAGGATTCCAGGTATTTGACGGGGCTGAGCTCATCGTAGGTATTAAGGCTGAAGGACAGGCAGGCAATTTTTCTAATAAAGACATTAAAAACCTCACAGAATGGATTAAAAGACCCCAAATAGGGGCTAAAGGATTGGTTTATGTGAAATTTGAGGGGGATGGCAACATAAAGTCATCTGTTGGGAAATTCTTCACGGAAGATGACCTGAAGGGATGGGGAGAAAAATTTGAAGCAAAACCGGGTGATATGTTGCTCATTCTGAGTGGAGAAACAGACAAAGTGCGCAAACAACTCAATGAATTGCGCCTGGAGATGGGTACCCGAATGGGTTTGAGAAGTAAGGACCGCTTTGAACCCTTGTGGGTGGTAGACTTCCCGTGGCTGGAATGGGACGAGGAAATGGAACATTTTCACGCCATGCACCACCCCTTTACCTCTCCTAGTGTAGATTTTATTCCCAAAATCATGGAGTCGGACGAATTTAACATCCTCAAGTCCGCAAAAGCGAATGCCTATGACTTGGTTATAAATGGTTGGGAGATCGGTGGGGGTTCTATCCGAATCCACGATCGGAAGCTTCAAGAACGCTGCTTCGAACTCTTGGGCTTCACCCCTGAAGCTGCTGAGGCCCAATTTGGCTTTCTGATGGGTGCGTTTGAGTTTGGGGCTCCTCCGCATGGAGGCATTGCCTTTGGATTTGATAGACTCTGCTCTATCATGAACCACGCCGATTCTATCCGTGATTACATTGCCTTCCCCAAAAACAACTCAGGAAGGGACGTCATGTTGGATGCTCCTGCGCCCATAGATGAGATACAAATGAAGGAACTAGCTATTGCGGTTACAGTGGAGAAGGAGTAGTCAGTGGTCAGTGGTCAGTGGTCAGTGGTCAGTGGTCAGTGGTCAGTGGTCAGTGGTCAGTGGTGTACTTTGAATTACCATCAAAGGTTACTACAGGCTAGGGCCGATGATGGCACGTACTATTTTACCGTCCACGTGAACTATCTGCAATTCTGCGTTTTGCAAGTTTAGGGTTTTCAACAATTTCATAAAAGCTATCCATATATTGGATTACTTCATTTCTGTGAAACTTCTCTAAGTGTTTGCAATTTTCTACCAAGGCGTATAGCTCTGATTTCTTCTCTATAAATAGGTCGTATACAGCCTGGAACTCTGCTTCGGACCTTCCGTATCCTCTGAACAGACGCTCACGAACGGTCTTAATCCCTAGGGATTCATTGGGAATCGCATAGGGAGCATTGACAATTCCCGAATAATCAAAATCATAAGGAATAGCATAAGGGGCATTCTCCTTAAAGTCCTGTATCTTAAGCAGTTTAATGTTGTGTAAGGCGGGAACTGACCAGTCCGTATTTCCTAGAAAGTACTGAAATACGGATACGAGGGTCATAAATTTCCGATTGGTTTCCTGGGTATTTACTACAACCTCTTCTAATTCAATCGCGTTGTGCCGCTCGGCTAAATGCTTGGTTTGTTCAATTAGAAAGCCCCACTTCGTGATGGGTTTCCGCTTTTGGAGGCTATCCACATAGGTAAAGCGTCCCAAACGGACCTGAAAACTCATATCAGAAAGCACATTGAACATTTTGTAACTCAGGTATTCTTTTAAGACATATTGCTCAAATGTCTTTGAGGCCTTGCAATGGGTAACTAACTTCACTTTTCCCCAGCTTTTCATTTCGCCCTGCTCACACTTTTTGAAGTTGAGCCGAAGAGGCGGCATAAAACAGTTTTTTCGCCTGAAATTCCCCCTGGGTTGAATCCGTATAGAAGCCTGAAATTCTTCCTCCCCAATTTTTGAGGAAAAAGAAGCTGGCCAATAGTCTTCTTCTTCGTATTTATTTTTTAATAGCTTTTTTATGTCATAGGTCAGCGTAACTTCAATAGGATCATCACCTAGAAAAAGTTTTCGAATCTCGGGAATAGGCTCTTGTGCCCTAATAGGAGTAACATGTGCCAATACTCCTAGCAAAAGGGTCAGCCATGCTACATTTTTGGGCGTGTTAAAACTGGTAACTTTGGGAAGTCTGGGTACCATAATCGTTTTCATGATTTTTGTCAAGATTAACGCGGGAAATTTACTTTCCCATAAAGTACGAAAAAAAATATTCTCAAATGAATCCACGTGTGCAATCCACCTTTGAAAAAGGGATGAGCTATGCCTCCTACATGCAATTTATAGGCCAATTGGTAGAAGAAAAACGAACTACTGGGCCTAAGCAAACCGAGAAAATGGCGGAATACACGCGGCTGAATTATCACCGAATGAAGCGATTGGAGAAGACAATGAAGCTTATCCCTGAGGCTCGAATCTACTTTCAATCCATCACTTACCCTATGAACTGGTTGGTGATTACTGAAGCCTGGTGTGGAGATGCCGCACAGCTCATACCTATTTTCCAGAAAATTGCTGAATTAAACCCCCAAATCGACTTGCGATTTACCTGGCGAGACGAAAATCCAGAACTTATGGACTTGTATCTAACCCATGGAAGTCGGTCTATTCCCAAGCTAGTCGCTTTTGAGCCTGGCCAAGCTACCGAACGGGCTATTTGGGGTCCTCGCCCCAAAGAAGCCCACGATTTGGTTCTTGCTTACAAAGAAAACCCCTCCAAACCTTATGAAGAACTTCAACAGAAGCTTCAAATCTGGTACAATAAGGACAAGGGTATACGCAGCCAGCAAGAATTAATCGAAGCATTTGGGGGGAAATGATGGTCGGTGGTCGAAAGCGTACTTTGAACTATCCTCAAAGGTTTCTACGGACCACGGACTACTGACTAAAATACCTCTATCATGCCATCCCCTCTACTACAATCTCCGTCAAGTCTTTTACCTCAACTTCGTTCTCTTTATTAAATTTCTTTATCCCATCCTCGAACATAATCATACAAAACGGACAAGCAACGGCTACAGTGGAAGCGCCCGTTTCTATGGCTTCGCCTGCCCGCTCTGCGTTGATTTCCTTATTCCCAGGCTCAGCGTCTTTAAATACCTGAGCCCCTCCTGCTCCACAGCAAAGGCCTTTGGTACGGCAACGCTTCATCTCCTTCAAATCTGCATCTAAGGCCTCAAGGACTTTCCTAGGGGCTTCGTATATCCCATTTGCCCTTCCTAGGTAGCAAGAATCGTGATAGGTTATTTTCTTTCCCTTAAAACTTCCTCCTTCTTTCATCTTGATTTTTCCACTGTCAATCAACTCCTGCAAGAAGGTAGAATGGTGAATCACCTCATAATTCCCTCCCAGATCGGGGTATTCGTTCTTGATGGTATTGAAACAATGGGGACAAGCAGTAATAATCTTCTTGACCTCATACATGTTGAGCATTTCGATGTTCTGCATGGCCTGCATTTGGAAGAGAAATTCATTCCCAGACCGCTTGGCAGGATCTCCTGTACAGGTTTCTTCAGGCCCTAGTACTGCATAATTGATTTCTAGGGCATCAAGAATCTGAATAAACGCACGTGTAACCCTTTGATAGCGAGAATCAAAGGCACCTGCACAACCTACCCAAAAGATATACTCTGGTTGTTTGCCCTCCTGGGCCAAGTCCGCCATCACAGGAACAGATACAGTTGACATAGAAAAATGATTTTACTGTTCGAGGGTTAAAGTTTGAAGCTTACAAAAAGTATGAGAATCATTGCTTCAAATGAGAACCCCGTATTACTAAAAACTTACTATAAAAAAAGAGGATAGGCCCCAAAGCCTATCCTTGTAAAGGTACACTTAAAGAAAGAATTCTTTATTTACTTGACCAAAAAGCCTGCATTTTGTTCTCAAAATGTTATAAAAACAAATATTGCATGCCCTATGCAGTTCCACTAGTATGCTTTTGTACTTATGGAAAGGGGTATATATTTTTCTATTAAACATACGGCAGTAAAGAAAGAAAGTCATCACAGAAAGTTAAACTTTTAACCAAGAGAATACCTCTTTATGGGGATGAACGGAACCTCTATGAAAGATAGACCCGTCTACCGCTTACGAAGCATCCAACGTCTTATCCACCTCTTGGTTTGATGGACCTAAGGGCTCGATATCCTGCGACCAATTGAACCGATCTGCAGCAGGAAAGGCCCAAGGGGCTCCGTTGTTTTCAATGTTATTGGTCATAGAGGCCCATTCCTCTGGCATGGAGGAATCCTCCAAGATAAGGTGCCTACGAAGTTCTACAATAATAGAAAGTTGGTCAATATTTACTGGACAGGCTTCTACACAAGCGTTGCACGTCGTACATGCCCGCAATTCCTCCTCGGAAATATAATGTCCCAATAAGGTATGTCCTGCAGCCTCCTCAGCTCCCTCAACCCCATTACCTGGAATCATTAGCCCTTCTTCATTGGGAACAAGCTTAAACTTTCGGATTTCCTCTAATCTATCCCGCGTATCCATCACGATCTTCCTAGGAGATAGCTTCTTTCCCGTGAGATTTGCGGGACATACGGCACTGCATCGCCCACATTCTGTACAGGTATAAGAGTCCATGAGGCTTTTCCAAGTGAGGTCTGTTATGTCTTTTGCCCCAAAACGCTTAGGCGCATTGGGATCTTCTGGAGGCGTATAACTAAAGTCAAAGGCGGCTTTTACTTCCTCTTGGATGTGCTTGGAAGAAGTAAGCCTTCCCTTAGCATCCAACCTGCTATAAAATACATTCGGAAAGGCCATCAGGATATGGAAATGCTTGGATATAGGAAGATAATTGAGGAATATTAACACAACCATGATATGTCCCCACCAGCCAATTCGCTCGATTAATTCCAGTGTATGGTAGTCAGAAATCCCTCCAAACAAGGCTTGACCAACAAACTGGCTTACCGTAAAGCCAAAGGAACCCTGTTGATGCTCTGTTCCTACTGCGTGGCTTTGCCCACGGTTATACAGTACCTCATCCGCCCCATTCATCATGAAAATGAAGACAATCAGTAGAATCTCTAAATACAGGATAATATTTCCGTCTAGTTTAGGCCAGCCCTTCATTTCGGGCTTTTGAAAGCGAGGAACTTTCAGCAAGTTCCTTCGAGCTAAAAAAATAAGCGTAGCTACAAAAGCGAGTACAGATAGCACCTCAATAAAACTGACGATAAAGGTGTATAGTCCCCCTAAGAACGGCCTAGCAATACGGTGCGACCCTATAATTCCATCTACTATGATTTCAACGAGTTCAATTTGCGTAATGAGGAAGGCTGCATACACAAAGAAATGCATGAGGGCAGGAAACCATTCTTTAAACATTTTCTTTTGGCCAAAAGCGACAAGTACAACATTTTTCCATCGTTCTGCTGTATTACCCGTTATTTCCTCTGGCCTACCCAAAGCAATCGTTTTTCGAATATCGGCCATTTGATATAAAAACAAGGCAATCCCCCCAAAAAACAGTAGGATAAACGCAATTGAATGTATCATAGGTCTAATCTACTTACAAATTATTCAAATCGTAAAATTTTTTTTAAACTGTTTCACTTATCCTAAGCTCAACTAGTCCGTAGGTGAATTTACAAAAAATACTATGCATGCATAGTATTTTTTGATAAAAAAGTAAATAAAATATTGGCGAAAGACTCGAATTGTACTAGCTTTGCAAAACATTTTGAAGAGCGGAGGGCTATGAGAAGGTAAAAGCGAGTCGTTTAGGTAAATACTTATTTCCTTACTCAGCTTTAATTTATTCCCTCATCCCCTACTTCAGGGTGCGGTAGCTCAGTTGGTAGAGCACAGGACTGAAAATCCTGGTGTCGGCAGTTCGATCCTGCCCCGCACCACACAAAAAAGAG
>JBCCTX010000013.1:0-48863 GCA_039197765.1 Bacteroidota bacterium | reverse complement strand
TGCACCCCAAGCTTGAGCCATTTCAGCAAGTGCGTAGCCCATCTTTCCCGAAGAGTGATTGGTGATATAGCGAACGGGATCCAAGGCTTCTTGTGTTGGACCGGCACTTATCAGTACACGCTTGTGGGCTAGTTTTTTCTCAGCATTATGGGCAAGTAGTTGCTCTACAGAGGCTAAAATCTCCTCAGGTTCCAGTAGCCTTCCAGGACCTTGAAGGCCGCTAGCCAGGTATCCGGTACCCGTTTCCAAAACGTGTACGCCATCTGTTTTTAGGATGTGAATGTTGTGCTGAACACGAGGATGTAAATACATGTCTACATCCATAGCAGGAGCGATGACTACTGGGCATCGTGCTGCTAAGTAAACAGCTTGTAAGGCATTGTCACAAAGTCCTTGGGCACATTTTGCGAGAGTATTTGCTGTGGCAGGTGCAATGATCATGAGATCTGCCCAAGTCCCTAGAGCAACATGCTCAGACCATTTTTCTTCCCAGAGGCCTGAAAAAACAGAAGTTCCCGTAAGGGAACTAAAGGTCAATTCACCCACAAAGTGTGAGACTGCAGGTGTACATACAACTTTTACTTCGGCACCGGACTTTTGCAGTAAGCGGAGTAGATAGACTCCCTTATATGCTGCAATTGACCCACTAATGCCCAGAATGATTTTCTTTCCCTCCAGGCTCACAGCTCTCCATCATGTGGATCACGGAAGTACACATTTTCTTGTTCCATCTCCTCTAAAGCTACCTGGGTAGGCTTGGGCTTGCGTTCGTAGAAGCGGGAAATTTCAATCTGCTCTTTGTTCTCCATTACCTCTTCCAAGTTGTCATAGGCAGGAGCGAATTCAGCTAGCTTCTTGGTGAGCTCATCCTTGATTTCAAGGGTAATTTGGTTGGCTCGTTTACCAATAATGGTAACGGATTTATATACATTACCAGATAAGTTCCCCAGTGCTTGTACGTCAACAGGCAAAAAATAGTCTTTTTTCATTACAAAAAATTTATGCGTTTTTATATCGAGCCAGTAAGAGTATCCTCTATTGGATTCCTACTGGCTGGATGATTCTTTTTCAATAAGTATTTCCCCTAATTCCTTTCTCACCTTTGCAAAGGTTTGCTCAGCATCCTTGAGATACCCACTGTCTGGATAGCGTTCGAGGAATTCTTCGTACACATCGAGTGCATCCTTATAGCGATTTTCCTTTCTACGGTCAGTACTGTTACGAGCAAAATCTGCCGCAGCTAGGAACCAGTTGAAGTGTCCTTCCTCTCTATAGCGAGAATCCGGATATTCCTGTAAAAATACCTTAAAAGAAGTAACAGCAGCACGATAATCTTCCCTTTTATAGTACAACCGGGCCAATTCAAGGGACTTCTTTGCGAGCCTTTCTCTCAAGTCACCCATGTATTCTTGACTTTGTTCCTTATGTTCTGAATATGGATAGGAAACCAAGAAGTATTGGAGCTGATCCATGGCCTTGAGCGTAGGAGTCTGGTCCAAATAGTAGGGGAGAGAGAGCTTATAAAAACTCACAGCTAATAGAAAAGCACATTCCTCCGTGCGTTCTACATTGGGAAAACGCTTGGTAAACTGTTCGAAAAACTGGGAGGACTCTAGGTACCTCCTCTGGTTGTACCGAGAATAAGCCAGGTGATACAGGATCTCCTGGTACCGAGTATTGGAGCGATAATAGCCTAAAAGCTCCTCGAAAAGGAAGGCAGCTTTTTCATAATCTCCTCTTTTGTAAAAAAAGAAAGCAGCCGAATCCTTTTCAGCTACCCCTCCTTTTAGGGAATATTTGCGATATTGACGGACGTCTTTGGAACAGGACATCCCAAGCAGACCTATTACCATCAAAATCAACAGAAAATAATGTGAGGGCAATCGCTTCATAAAAACTAGGATTATCTTCTATTTCGTGTAGATATACCCCTGGACCCTGCTTTATGCAGATAGCTCGCAAAGGTATGAAATCTTTGTAAAAAAACGTAGTAAGAGGCCAATTAGTTGTTTGTTGGCAAATCTTCCCCCTAAAATTTCAATGAGTAAAGGATTTTTATCAATTTGTTGGCGTTCAACCAACCCTAATTAAAAAAATGTAAACTTTTAAAACGTTATACAATGAGATATCGTTGTTTACGAAAGGATTTTTGAAAAAGATAGGGTGAAAAAAATAGACCAATACATAACGCGTCAGTTTGTAACCACTTACCTCTTCATCCAGGGGATGATTATCGCTCTGGTATGTCTAGTGGATTTTGTGGAGAAAATTGATGATTTCCTAGACCGGCAGATTGCCTGGTCTGACGTCCTGTTCGTCTACTATGCAAATTTCATCCCTTACTATGGGAATCTTTTCATGCCCATTTGCGTCTTCCTTGCGGTTATCTTCTTTACCTCTAGAATGGCAAACCGTGCGGAGATAATTCCCTTGTTGAGTGCCGGGGTTAGTTTTTATCGGCTATTTGTGCCTTACTTGGCAGTTGCCGTTTTGCTGACAGGCATTTCCTTCTATCTCAAGTCCTATTCCGTCCCAGTATCTGCCAAAAGGCGTATTTTATTTGAATACACGATCCAAGATAAGAAGCAGATGTCTAGCAATCGGAATATTCACAAGAAGGTTGCCCCAGATACCTATGTATACTTCAATTACTACAACGAAGACCGCAAGGAGGGACACAACTTCACCCTAGAGCGGATTGAGGAAGGGGACATCCGAACCAAGTTACACGCCACTCGGATCAAGTGGGTTGACTCTACGGAAAGCTGGAGACTTTCTCGAGTTACCCAACGGGAAATTCATGGTAACAAAGAGGCGGTGAAATCTTACGCTCAATTGGATACGGCTTTTCTCCTAGGGCCTGAAGATCTATACGTAATTGAACACAAAGAGCAAACCCTACGCTTGGGCGAACTATATGAATACATCCGCCTGGAAGAAATGCGAGGTTCAGATATTCTGCGAGAGCTATACCTGGAGAGACATAGGAGACTCGCTTACCCCTTGGCAATTTTGATTCTTACCATTATTGGCTTTGCCATGTCCTCCCGAAAATCCAGAGGAGGTACTGCTTTTCAAATAGGAATAGGCCTTTTTCTATGTTTTGTCTACATCATGTTACTGACTGCAGGGGAGGCAATTTCTGGGGGAGCCTATGCGCCTTGGATGGCAGTTTGGTTGCCAAACATTCTATTTTTGGTTTTAGGGGTATATTTGCTAAGATCCGCACCTAAGTAATACATTGTTGGTGGCAAAGAAATCTCTACTCAAATTGACAGACTGGGTAAGTGTAGGTACAACCTGCCTTCTGCTGTCGGTTTTATACTTCTTTGCTTATGGCTTTTATGGATTTAGCGATACAGATCAGGGTTTTATCCAGGGATTGAGCTGGAGGGTACTCCAAGGAGAAATCCCCTACTTGGATTTTACCTATGTTCGTCCTCCCTTAAGCATTTACTTGCACAGTCTAGGTCTATTACTTCCGATGCCCATCTTATTGAGTAGGCTATTTTTCTATTTGAACTGTGGGCTATCAGTCTGGTTGTGTACGCGATCGCTACAGCAGTACTTTGATTTCCAACCCATAGGGATTTCGCCAACAATCTTCGCAGCGATATCTTATGTATGTGTTGTCCATAATTTTCCTCCTATGCCCTGGCACACAACGGACGGACTCTTATTTGCCTCGCTAGGGATTTATGGCATAGCTACAGGGAAAGGAATAGCACCTACTGTTTGGGGGTTATTGGCATTGGTCCTTGCAGCATTGTGCAAACAGTCCTTTTATCCCTTATTGGTGGTAGGCCCACTACTCGTCTTGATTTTGAAAGAATCTTCTGATGCTAAGTGGTCCATTGGGCTATACATGGGAATCCTATTTGTCTTGGGACTGATTTTATTTTTCGGAATGCAGGATGCCTTCATGGCCTTTCTCAACCAAAGCAGAGGAGTATCGTCTTTCTCGGACCTCCTGGAAGTAGGCTTGTTCAAATACGGAAAGCCCCTACTGTTAATTTTAGTACCTGTACTTTTGGTATGGAGGCTAGAACAAGACCTAATCCTTCCAAACTTTTGGAAGTTTGTTCCTGCAATTATCTTTTGGTTATTTTTCGGGAGTCTCCTGAGTTATCATGTGTATCGAGCCTTAATATCCCGCGAATTTCTAGCCCCTTCTTTTGGATTTAGCCAAGCCTTTTTCCTGTTGGCTGTAGGAGTGACCTTGAGGGGAACTTGGATAAATACTCGTTCCTATTCTTTGTTATTGGCTATGCTAATTGTCGCGTGGTGTGCGGGATTAAGCTGGGGCTATGCGCGTACGAGTTTATTTTTTACCCCTGTCTTGTTTGCCTTTTTTCTAATGCTTTATGATGACTTGGAGTTCCGAGTGCCGAGGTATTTTTATGGTGTGGTATTTATCTTACTCGCCTGGACCTATGGAGTTATGTATCAGTTTCCCTATCGTTCTGCTCCTAGAGAAGAGACCACTTTTCATGCAGGGGATATTTTTTCTAAAATGTATGGGATCCAGGTGGGAGAGGAGATGTACCGGAAGTGCGAAGAACTTTCAAAGATGAGTAGTAAATATACGCCAAGGGTTACTGTCTTACCCTCCTTTCCCCTTGCCAATTTTTTGACGAATACGACTAACCCATTGCGGATCGACTGGGCGCACAATGCCGAAATTGGAGGAATACAACAGCTTCCTACGCTCATCCAGCAATTGGATTCGTCTGATTCCTATGTGTTCATGGAAAAGGATAAGCTAAGGGAATTTACAGATAGTACCCGATATGGTTCCTTATTGAGTGGGCACGTAGTCCAAAATTGGACACCTATTGAAGAGGGTGAATATTTTACGGTGTATTCTTTGTCCGTACCCAATCCTTAAAGTTTTCAGAAAAAGAGTAATTTATGCCCATGTTGTTTTTTGCACTGTTTTTCTCCCTTTTGATTGCCTTCCTGGGATTCTTGGGACTCTCAGATCGCATACAACTACTAGTAGACCTACCTAGGGGTTTTTCCTATTTCATCTTTTCTTTTAGGATCCCCTTAATTCTTTTAGGGATGATTGCCTTCCTTTTTGCTGTGTATGAGGGGATTCCTGTATTGCCAAAAGTATTTTTAGCCATCTACCTATTACTTTTTGGCTATATGTTTTTTGTAGGATACATCTTACAGCCGTATCTCATGTATCCTAGTAAGCAATATGGCGCAAGATATGTCTCGATAGATAATACCCGTGCCCAACTTTCTCCAGAAGAATCCTGCTTGGTCTATTTCTCCCCAGAAGGGGCAGCAGTGGCCTTCCCCATTTCCTGGGTTACGCGTACGCGAATTGTTGGGATTTCATTGGAGGGAAAGGAATTTGTAATGACCTACTGTATCTTAGCCCACCTTGGGAGAGTTTATTTTAGCCAAGTGGAAGGGAAGAAAATCAAATTTAGGGTACTCAACCAGTTGGAAAACAACTTGGTATTATTTGACGAAAACAGTCAACAGCTCATCGAACATATTTATGGGGTCTTTGCAAGGAGTCGAAAAGCTCTTGAACAGGCTCCTTGTATTGTAATGCCCTTCCAGTCATTTCAGGCCTTGTACCCTTATGGAATGGTCTATTTCAATCCTCCCGGAAAGGGAATTTGGGATAAAATCGTTCGAAATTCTCTCAATAGAATTCTCCATAAAGCAGGAGGACACCTAGATTCCTCCAATTCTGATGCAGCCTATCCTACTATTGGATATATCGATCAACGGATTCCTTCCAAAGAATTGGTATATGGAATACATATCGCCAACCAAGCCATTGCCTTTACCCTGGAATACATTCGTTCTCAAGGGGACTGTGTATTTGATACCTTGGGAAACCAGAGTTTTACCCTCAAGTATTTTCCAGAGCATAAGTTTGTAGACGTATTCGAAGGAGACGTGCCAGATGTAGATGCGAAAGGATTTTTGGTAGATGGACATAAAGCCGAAAGAATCCCCCACGCCAACCAAGTGGTCTGGCTTATATGGTCTCATTTTTATCCCCATACGGAATTGAGGAGCTGAAATTAGTCAGCGGTTTATGGTTCGTAGTTGTAACCTTTGATGAGTTATCATAGTACACTCTCGACCACCGACCACCGACCACCGACCACCGACCACCGACCACCGACCACCGACCACCGACTATTTACAATACCCCCAACACCTCCAGTGCACCAGCACTCAATCGGTCTCTCGTTTCTTGTCGGATGTACTTAGACTGGTCAATTTGCTGGGGTTGATCGCGGCGGCAAAAGTAGCTATGAATGGCCCTCCTTGGGGATTGACTTCGATTGATGGTGCCTCCGTGCCAGGTATGGGAATTGAAGATAAATACTGAACCTGCAGGAGCTTCAATCAATACCTGTTCGGGATGTGGAGCACCTGGCTCATCCAGTACATCCTGGGGAAGCCTACCTGCTAGATGGGATCCCGGTACGATTCGTGTAGCGCCATTTTCTTCAGAAAAATCGTCTAATAACCAAATGGAGTTACATACCTTGTATCCTCCATTCTCAATGGGCTCATGCCAGTCCGCATGGAGATTCTGATGGCCATATCCAGGTAGCGCTGCACGATAATTCAGTGAGGAAAGTTTCCATTCGGCTCCCAAAACTTGGGCGATACCCGCCAATACCCTAGGATGGGTATAGAATTGGTCAAAAATAGGGTCTTTATTCACAAGGTCAGCTAGTCGATCTGCCCCTTTTTCCTTTGGGTGCCGTATATGGGGAGAATCCATCAATTCCCATCCAGCACGTCCCCCCTCCTCTTCAAGGATTTCGGCTATACGCTGGTTCAAGGCCGCTACCTGCTCAGGAGTCAGTACCTGGCCTAGGTTCAGGTAGCCATTTTGGTTCAAAAATTTTTTCTCTTCCTGTGAAAGTATCTCCTCGTGAATACCGAGTTGTTGGAGTAGCGTTTGCATTTGAGGGATGGTTAAGTGGTAAGTATTTCCTAAAGGGTGATAGGTTGAACTATACCTATACAGTTTATAGAAGGTATGAAATTTCTCGTTGCCTTTTTTAAGACTCTACGTAGAAAACTTATAGAATCATCTAGCTATTCACACCAAGATAGAGATTAGGTAACCCATAACTCCTGATATTTTGCTTACTTCATACATTTCTGTGTCCTGCTGCGTCAGAAAAGGAATAGGATACAACATAAACATTTTCAAACCCTTGCAATATAATCAACTCAATAAGCCTACAGTACATGATCCAATACCATACCAGCCGGCAGAATCGCCAGATTCTCTACCTCTACCAAGCGCTTCAATAGCGCTTCGAGGTATCCTGTACTGATAGGTCCCCATCCCTCATCATCCAAGCCATGGACATTTAAGATTAACCACCCTCCTTCACCTGCTAGAAAAGAATCTACTTGGCTTCCTACCCAATTATCAATCCTAGTCGGGCCACTGGTAGCACACTGTAGGCGTACAGGTTCGTTAGAAAGGGGAATAGGATTCAGGGCCCCTTTACCAAAGGTTCGCACAGCTCGTACGCGGTCCAGTAAGTAGGCTTCCAATTTTGAGGTAGAGGCATTGAAGGGAAAATTGAACACGGCCTTTTCATTGGAATAGCCTTCCAAATGGGTTTCAAAATAGTCCAAGCACTTATCGATCAACTTCGTTGCCTTCTTGAAGGGTTGTCGTGCTAAGTTGAGGTGCTTCCAACTATGGGGCATAATTTCGTGTCCTCGGGCCTGCAAGGCATTCCAATCTTCAAAGTCTCCCATCAACTCGGGTAAGATCCAATCGTCTACTGCCTTGAAATTGGGTAAATGGCCAGAGGCAATGACATTGAAGCAAGCACTGAGGCCGTGTGCTTCATAAAGTTCTGCAATTTTATAGAAAGACTTTTTAAAGCCATCGTCAAAGCTTAGGGTGAGAATGTGGGATTTCTGGGGGAACCGGACTCCTAAACCTAATCCAAGACTACCTAGGGCGATGGTTTTGTTAAAGGTTCTGCGCTTCATAATTAGGATTAATCAATTCGGTCAAAAGTGATGTAAAACGGAAACTCCACTCCTCTCGTCTCCCCATTGCGAAATCCTGCCTCGACTCGTGCCTCTCCAGGGGTAAGCTCAACTTCCCTGAAAACTACTTCCTGCTTTCCCACCTCCACTTCTTGTACGAGTTGGACCTTTCCCACACGTATCCGCATATTTCCTGAGGCAGACAAGGGCTCTTGAAAGAAACAGGAAATTTCATAGGTACCCGGTCGGTATATCTCTACATCCCAATACCCATATATTTCTTGCTGGGCCCATACCCCCCAGGAGCCTTTGGCATCATTGCGATTGAGGAGGACAGGGTTCTCATATTCAGATCCTATCCCGATGGGTACATAGCCTAAGTGAGGCGTTTGAAGGATGTCCTCGTACCATTCGTCCCATAAGTCTTTGAGGGCTTGGGCAATCTGAGGCTTTTCAGAACTTATATTGTGGGTTTCCCCTGGATCCTGGCTGAGATCATACAGTTCCAGGTCTGCAGCTTGAGCGGTATAGTTGCTCTGTCCGACGAGCTTATAGTTACCCTGTCTCACAGCTATATTTTTGTAGCGTTCGGGAAAGCCCCGATTCCACTCCATAAAGATAGGACGTGTATCCGCCCAGTCCACTGATTTTCCTTGCAACAAAGGCCATAGGCTCTTGCCATCTAAACTATCCGGTACTTTTTGGTCTAACATATCCAGAAGGGTAGGGACTAAGTCGAAATGTGCGGCGGGTACATCGATGTTCTGGTTGGGAGGAAGTACCTTGGGGTATCGGATAAAAAAGGGTACATGAACCCCTCCTTCATACACACTACTCTTTAATCCCCTAAACCCTCCTGTATATCGCCGTTGCTGAGGTCCATTATCTGTCAGAAAAATAACCAAGGTATTATCCGTGAGTTCCCATTCGTCCAGTTGTTTTAACAGTCGCCCAACGTTATCGTCGATATTACTTACCATACCATACACTTTTCGGGCAGCCTCGATGTCGCGTTCTCGCATCTGGGGAAAAGAACGATCGAAACGAGGATATGTAGAAGAATCAATAGATAGGTCTGCATACATATCTTCATAATGCTTAGGGAGTTGGAGTGGGGTATGGGGGGCGTTAAAGGGTAGATAGCAAAAAAATGGCCTTTCCCTATTCTTACCTATAAAGTCAATCGCAGCATTGGTAAAGATATCTGAGCAGTACCCCATTTTTTGTACATTTTCTCCATTCTCAACAAGTATCGGGTCGAAGTAAGCAGAGTCCTTTCTAAACCAAGTGTTGGGGTCGCCTACTTGGGCCATTCCTCCAGCGTGGTGAACCAGAGAGTAGTCAAAGCCTTGATCTACCGGGCGGGAAGGGTAGGAATCTCCCAAGTGCCATTTGCCACTAATAGCCGTAGCATATCCCAAGGTCTTCAAATGCTCTGCAAGTGTATGTTCCGATCCAGACATAATGGCCCATCCATTGTAAGTGTCGCATACCCCCGTACGAAGGGAGTAGCGGCCGGTCATAAGAGCAGACCGGGTAGGGGCACAAACAGGAGAAACATAAAATTGGGTAAAGCGTGTACTTTCTCGTGCAAGTGCATCCAGAACGGGGGTCTGAATCTGGGAATTCCCATGATAGCCTAGGTCTCCATAGCCCTGATCATCGGTCATGATGAGGAGAATATTAGGAAGAGACTGAGATGTACCTGTTTGAAAGGAGTTCAGTAGTACCCCTAGGACAAGGAAGATGTAGAAGTAGTATGGCATAACAAAAAAGGCTCAGCAAGTAGTAAAAAATCAAACCCTTTGTAACGTTTTGGCCAGGTCTTATAACTAAGGAAATGAATTTAGTGAATTTTTAAATGAATCAGGAGAAAATATCCGCTCGTTCTAGTAGGTTCCCAAAATAATCTGAACTCAAATATTTGGTTTGATAATCAATAACTTCTGGATAAGATTTTGATCGACGAATCTCAGCGGGATTCTCAGAGTTCGTAACAATGATAATGCGAGGAATAAACGATGAAAATTCGATGCGCTTAAAAGCCTCCAAGAAATCCCAGCCCGATTTCTTGGGCATGTTGAGGTCCAGTAGAATTAGCTGGGGGCATACAGCCAATTTGTGCCTTTCTTTTAAAAATTCAATTGCAGGGTCTACAGCATGACATTCAACGGTTTCTACTTCTGCTTCACTGTATCCCGCTTCTTCAATCATTATTTTGTGATAGAGATGACTGGCAAAATCGTCATCGAGCATCAAGATTCTTTTCTTTACAGGCATCATATTCATTACAACGCTTTTTTTAGGGTAAAGTGGAAGGTGCTTCCTTGACCCAATTGGGAATCTACCCAGACACTTCCTCTGTGCTGTTCAACAATCTTTTTGACATTTGCGAGACCTATCCCTTTACCGACAATAGCCTTATTCCCATTAAGAATTTGGAATAGGTCGAAGATTTTTTGATGGTATTCCTGGGCGATTCCAATTCCATTATCCGTAATGGAGAATTGGTGATAGTCGGAAGTGTCATGGTACTTCACTCGTATGTGGGGGATACTATTGGGCTTTGAATAGCAAATGGCATTGGAGATCAAATTTTGGAAGAGTTGAACGAGTTCGACCTTTTTACCATCTACTACGGGCATTTTTTCCACATCTATCTGGGCTTTGTAGTCAGCTATCTGAGAGCCTAAATTGGAAAAAGCACTCGAAAGTGCTTCGTGAATGCAAACTTTTTCATAGCTGCTGCTTTTCCCAACGGTAAGGTAAAGGTGTAGCCCGGAGACGACTTCCATAAGGTGTGAAGAAGATTCTTCTATTACTTTTACCAGGGACTGGGCCTCCAGAGGCAGGGTATTCTGGTACCGGTTGGCGAGGAGCTTTGAAAAACTTAAAACATTGTTTACTGGCTCTTTGATATCATGTGTAGTAGAGTAGGTCAATTGTTCTAACTCATTGCTTTTTTGTACGATGAACGTATTTTTTTCCTGCAACTGGTAGTTGAGGTATTTTACCTTTCTCAAAAAATAGCCCAAAACAATTCCAATAATTAAGAATAAGGCTAAAATAGCCGAAACGGTGAGGATGATTGTTTTCTGCTGGCGGATATCCTCTTGTTGTTCCCGAAGGTCTTCTTTCAGCGCGTTATTTTCCCGAATAATTTGAAGGGTCTCTAACTGATTTTCCATCCAGGAAAATTGCCGTTCGGATCCTTCCTTAACACGAGCTTCCAGGTGCGTGATTAGTACTTCATTAATCTGATTCAAGCCTTCTTGATCTCCAAGCTGCTGGAATAATTCCTTTTTTAAACAGACAAACTCTAAAAAGTAAGGGTCACTGGGATCTATCCTGTGTGCTTGAATGGTTTTCAGTGCCTTGGGGTACTCATCCTGGGCCATGAAGTAGGAGGTCTTTGCTAGGTAATAAAAATCGTTTATCCATTGGTTGGGGACCAACTGTAAGTCCATGAGAGAGTCAACTTCGACCAAGATCCTTTCCGCCTCTTGTAGCTCACCCGTTTTTGATAAAAATTCAAGGTACCAACATATCCCAAACATTTTTTCAATGCGATTGGATAATAGCCGGCCATAGTGAGCAGCTGATTTGGCATAGGTTTTTGCTTCCGCTTCTTTCCCAAGTTTGTATAAAGCCTGAGACATTCGAACCGAGTTATAGCTAAGGGAACTGTGTTGATCCTCCCCTGTAAGCTGTGGAGTGAGCTCAAGTGATTGCTTCCCAAACTCCACGGCCTTCTTATAATTCCCTAATTTGTAGAACAGACGAAATAAATTGGCTAGTGGGGCAACTGCCAAATGACCTTGATCGTGAACCTTCGCCATTTGTATAGCTGAAAGCAAATATTCATTTCCTGTAGGGTAGTCGCCTAAGGCGTGATAAGCGACACCTACTAGGTTAAAAAATTGGAACTTCAGTTCTATCGGGAGATTATCTGTACGCTGTAAAACTTCTTTCCCTATTGTCAATGCCTCTTCGAACTGTTGTTGATCCAGTAAATAATTTAGGTACTTATAAGTTACATATGCCTTACCGATGGGTTTGTCATGGGTAGAAGCCTGTTTGAGAAGTAGGTGATACAGGGAGTAATCAAAACTATCGAGCTGTGTATTCCATAGTACAAGAGCGTCTGCCTTTTCTTGGAAATCTTCTTCTGAATAAGAAGGATGATGAATGATGTTGAGTAGACTGTCATTCGGGTAGGTATCTGCAAAAGCGCTGGTAAAATTCCCTAGGATGATTCCCAAAACTACAAGCTGAAACAATGTGATGGTGTTTTGGGGAAAATACTGCGGGATGAGAATCATAGAGCTTAGATTTTTAATGCTTATTGAATATTACTAAGCAGCAAAAATTATGAATTTTTTTAATGAAAAGTTTAAAAAATTATAAAAATTCAAAACTACTGTTTAGGAAAAGAAAGTTTGGCTCCTTTTTTACTTCTTTAACAAAATCTATATGAATAAATTGTATGGAGCATATTTCCGTATATACAGGAGTCTAACATTTGAACTAAATTGACAAATTGTTGGCCCCTTTGCTTGATGAAAATTAGAAAGCTACATGTACATTTAGAGAAGTAGTTGCGTTTCGAAACGTTCATCGTTGGACTTTTAGCTAAGTTCAACTTCGCTCAACTTTCAATTCTTCAACCATGATTAAAGCACACCAGCAATTAGACCTATTCAACCGGAAAGTATTTGAAAAAGCAGTAGTAGAGGCTCCTTTTCGGGTAGTGGGTGAGTTTCCCGATGAAGCTTGTTTTTATTATTTGGTAGAGGGGGAGGCTGAAATCTATGCACCTGTTGACCGGATTAGCATGAAAAGGCAGGAAGGAGTCGTTATGCAATGTGGAACCTATTTGAATGAGTTTCTGGCCTCTCAAGAGGGTAGATATTGTGAAGCCATTGCGGTCCACCTATATCCAGATGTCCTGAAATCTATTTACGACAAAGACTTACCGGATTTTTTGCTCAACGTAAATCAAGTAAAGCCAATTGTCTATCAGACCTATCAGGCATCAGCCCTTATGAAGACTTATGTTGATAGTTTACAGTTTTATTTTGAACATCCTGAATTGGTAAGTGAAGAATTGCTCAAGCTCAAAGTGAAGGAGCTTGTCCTGCTTCTGGCCAAGACCGATAACCTGACAACTATTCAAATGCTGTTTGAAGGGCTATTCAATAAGGCAGCTATGAATTTTATGGAGGTGATAGAAGCTAACATTTTCAATAACCTTGGCTTGGAAGAATTGGCATCTTTATCTGGTCTCAGTTTGTCTTCTTTTAAGCGTGAATTTGAAAAGCATTACGATTGTTCTCCTGCAAAGTACATCAAGAAGCGCAAACTGATGCAGGCTGCAAAACTGTTGAGAGGGACAGACCTCCGCGTATCTGACATCGCCTATGACAGTGGATTCAATGATTTGGCTCATTTTTCTAAATCCTTTCAAAAAGAATTTGGGGCTTCTCCAACGGATTTTCGGGTGAACGTATCCGACAACTCTTTGGACAAAACATTATAAGGATTTTCCTAGAGCTTATTCAACTTTGTACCATAGACCATTAACTAAAATCGTACAAAGATGAAAACATTGATCACATTTAGTAGCCTGTTTCTAGGACTTATGGTGGCAGTTGCCCCTTTACAGGCACAAAAAAAGAAGAAAGCCCAAACTTTTACGGTTTCTCATGTAATCAACGCACCCGCTGAAAAAGTATGGGCAGTAGTTGGAGAAGACTATGGAGCCATTGCAAATTCACATCCCAAAATTGTAAGTTCTAATTATATCAACGGTACGCTCAAGGCAGGAGAGGGAGCTGAACGCGTATGTAACTTCAACGAAAAGGGAACTCAATACCTCAAGGAGAAGCAAGTGAATTATGATCCTGATAATTACACCTTTAGAAATCAAGTGTTTCAGGCGGGCAAATTTCCGGTAGATCCCGAATATACCTACGCGATTTATAAAGTTGAGGCGATAGATGACCGTTCTTCACGTTTTACCTTCGATATGAATTACCGAACCAAACCTGCCTTTATGGGAGGGATGATGAAGGGTAATTTTAAAAAGCTGATTCGGGAATATGCGTTGGCAATAGAGCATCACGTGAATACAGGAGAGCCTGTGAACAAAGACAATTTTAAGTCCATAAAAAAGAGTTATGCCACTCGATAAGCGGACTCTATCGATTGGCAGACGTTCTTAATTAACCTGGGAATTACCCCCTAGCTGGTAGGGCCTGAAACCAAAATCATTTGTAGGGTGCGTGAAATACGCAAATGGGTGGAGCAGCATGCTTAGCATGCTGCTTTAGATTTTTACGTAACGCCTTTTTTTCGATAGTATTTCTTCGATATTGTCAAGATTGAAAAACAAATCATTTTATCCTATGGCAGAAATTATCGCTAAAATTGACCGATCCACTTACAAAACTCAGCTCAGCAATGGGCGCCATGAACTGTTAGGGGACGAACCTATCCCTTTAGGTACTGATTCAGGTCCTACACCTTATGATTATTTGCTGATGTCCCTTGGAAGCTGTGTGGCTATGACGTTGAGAATGTATGCGGATCGTAAAGGATGGGATCTGGAAACGGTTGAGGTCCACCTCAATCAAAGCCGGATCTATGCAAAAGATTGCGAAGATTGTGAGTCTGAAGAAGGCTACGTACATATCATTGAAAAGAAACTAAGTTTTACAGGTAACCTTGGTGAATCCCAAAGAAAAAGATTGATGGAAATTGCAGATAAATGTCCCGTCAACAAGACCCTGCTCCATGAGATTAAAATAGTAAGTGAAGAGCTTTTGTAACTTTTTTGCTGAAAGGTCCTACTTACCCTTGAATAAAGATCGGAATTTAGGACTTTTTAGAATAGATAAGTATGCTAAAAAACTACGTCTACGTCGCTCTTCGGAACCTTAAGCGAAACCGCCTATATGTTGGCCTCAATCTCCTGGGGCTGATCATTGCCTTTGCAACTTTGGCGTTGATTTTCTTATATGTCGATCACGAAAGCTCCTTTGAAGATTTCCACCAAAACCGAGACCGGATTTTTCGCATTACCCACCATTTCCAGTCGAATACAGATTTCGAGGTGCACTGGGCGAGAGTGCCTGTAAATTTTATCAACCATATTCCTGAGGAAATTCCTGAGGTGGAACACTTGGTTCGCTTTCAAAACCAAGAACGAAAATATGTGCGAATCGGGCAGAATAAGTTTCGACCAGAGCATGTTTATGTGACAGACCCTGAGGTATTTGAGGTATTTGACTTTCCCTTAGTAAGTGGGAATCCCAATCTTGCCCTTATCGCGCCTTATTCAGTAGTGCTTAGTGAATCATTGGCAAATGCCTATTTTGGAAGGACAGATGTAGTAGGGCAACAACTACATTTAAGTTCAGATTTTAATTCCTCTGAAAACACCTATATCGTCCAAGGGGTGATGGCTGATCTTCCCACGCGTACACATCTTCCTGTTGATATGCTACTCTCCTTTCGAAATGCTGAAGAACGGTCGGGTTGGGCCTATGTATATGCCCTGTTGAAAGAGGGCACGCCTTCAGAAGTATTGGAAGAGAAATTACCCCCTTTTGTATCCCACCATACACAAGGAGATAGTAGTGGGACTATCCATTTTATTCCACAACGTATAGAATCCATTCATTTGCATTCTGATTTGGCTCGGGAGATTGTACCCAATGGGAGTGCCTTTTACGTCAAGGCTTTTTTTATTACCGGAATACTTATTTTACTGATAGCATTGTTTAACTATGTTAACCTCAATAACTCCCTTGTCTTAGGAAGAGCCAAAGAAATCGGTATGCGGAAATTGATGGGAGCTGATAGTAGGCAACTCCTGGTGTATGGATTGGTAGAGTCCTTTACCTATAGTTTCATTGCTGTATGTATCGGAATGGGGTTGGCTTTTGGCTTATTTCCCTATTTCCAGTCTTTGACGGGAGGGACAATTTCTCCCAATTGGGGAGAAATTGGGGGAATTATGTTGGGTGTTGCAATCCTATGTGGTGTAGGAATTGGACTATATCCTGCTTTTGTGCTGCCTACTTTTCATCCCGTTCATATACTTAAATGGAATAAGTCCTTTCAATTGACAGGGAGTACCAAGGCTTCTCGCTGGAAGCGTCTCATGGTTGGCGTTCAATTTGGTATATCCATAGTACTCGTGGCCTGCACCCTTATTGCAGGCTCCCAGATTCGGTTCCTGGAGAAAAAGAAACTTGGCCTTGACGAGGAGCATGTATTGGCACTTCCGGCGGTTCCCAGTCAGGTACGGGAAAGCTATGAATCCTTTAGGAATCGTTTGGAAGCCTCTCCTTTAGTGAAGCAGGTTGCAGCTTGTATGGAAGTTCCGTCTAGAGAGATTCGCGATACGGGCCCTGTATTAGTTCTCGGGAAAAATGAAGACCTAAACCAGGCCCCCATGCTGGATGCCCAAGTGATCAGTCCAAACTTCGTAGAATTGATGGGAATGGAATTGATAGCTGGAGAAAACAGAAACACCCGCTTTGATATGAAAGCTATCCCTGAGTTTACAGAAGAATTCGGCCCTCAAGCGTATTTGAGGGAGAAGGGCCGGACCTATCTAATCAATGAGATGGCTGTACAAAAATTGGGTTTTGAAACAGCAGAAGAGGCTATTGGGCAGCAAATCAATTGGTCTATTGGAGGATTCCGGCTAGCCTATGGCCCCATTACTGGGGTAGTGAAAAATTTTCATCAAGAAACCCTAAAGAATAGGATAGATCCCATTGTTCTGTTTGTAGAACCCCTTTGGCTGAGTACCTTCCTTATCAAGCTTGAGTCAAATGGACTTGAGGCAGGAGTCGACCAGATTCAAGGGATATGGGATGAGATGTTCCCTACCTATCCCTTCTCTTTCGTTTTTCTGGATGAACTCTATGAAGGCTTATACAAGCGAGAAAGGGTTCAATTAGCTTTGCTGAGAAACCTTAGTGCCCTAGCCATATTTCTCTCCTTCATGGGCTTATTTGCCCTAATTTCCTACTCCCTTAAAACCCGTACCCAGGAAATAGCTATTCGAAAGATCTTAGGAGCTCGCCTGGGCCACCTGATTCAGGATATTGGGAAAGAATACATAGGAATATGGATTTTGAGTGGACTTATCGCTTTGCCTGTTAGCTACTACATCATTCAGAGAGGCTTAGAAGGCTTTGCCTACAGAGTACCAGATACAGCCATTCCTTATTTCCTCACTATGTTCATCATCTTCGTACTTTTGGGACTAACCCTCACTTTCCAGGCCGCTAGGAGTTCTTCCATGGATCCTGCGAAGGTTTTAAAGGATGAGTAATTTACTGACAGAGAAGGAGAATTCTCTAGGATTCGTGGGAAGAATGTGTATCTTGGCCCCGTCCTCTCTTCGACTTTTCCTGCTTTTCTAATCGTTTCCATCAGAATAAGTCGTTGTATACTCGTGTTTGTCACCCCAAATAAATAAGGGGTTGGCCTGCTTCTATTGTTCTAATTCAACAACCTGGCACTCAACCTAATTTGGATTTTCTATGGTGCGTTATAAGTTCTCTAAAACAAGAAATAAAGAATTTGCGACAGTTTTGCGCCAGAGGGTAAAGACCTATTTTCAGGAAGAAGAGCTGAGCGTAAAAGGAAATTCCCAAATGGTAGTCAAGTCAGTAGTTGTTTTAAGTATATATTTCCTGCCTTTTCTATTCATTTTATTTGGAGGGATCACAGAGATTTGGGCACTCTGTTTGCTTTGGATGTTGATGGGGTTAGGTAAAGCGTGTATCGGAACTTCGGTTATGCATGATGCCTTGCATGGGTCCTATTCTCAAAAAAAGTCTATCAATACTTTGATGCATTTTTCTGCCCTGGTTGTAGGTGTATATCCTAAGACTTGGAAGTTACAACACAATGTACTTCACCATACCTATACTAATATTGACCACGCAGACGATGATTTGACCCCTGTTGGAGTATTGCGGTTTAGTCCCAACCAAGACCATAAGTGGTTTTTCAGATACCAACACATTTACGCCATATTTTTTTATGCAGGCGTTACCATTGCGTGGTCGATTACCAAAGACTTTGTAAAGCTCACCAAATATAGAAACATAGGGCTAATAAAGCACCGAAAGGAGTATTGGAGGCATATTGGGTTAATTATTTTGAGTAAGATTTTCTACTTTTCCCTAATTTTAGGTCTACCTATCATACTTTTACCCCTTCCTGTCTGGCAGATAGTATGCATGTTCCTGCTTATGCATGTGGTTACAGGAATCACCCTGAGTATGATTTTTCAGCTCGCTCACATTATGCCTTGTGCCACTTTCCTGGAACCTGAAGATCCCCATATCGATGAAAACTGGTGGGTCCATCAGCTGAATACTACCTCAAATTATGCGATGAACAGCAAAGTCATTTTCTTCTTATTTGGCGGCTTAAATTTCCAAGTTGAGCATCACCTTTTCCCCCATATTTGCCACGTACATTATCCCCAACTCGCAAAAATCGTTCAACAGACAACCCAGGAGTTCGATCTTCCCTATCACTCAGAGAAATATATGGGATCGGCCATCCTGTTGCACTTTCAAATGCTGAAGAAATTGGGACAGCCAGCCTAGGAGTTTTGGATGAAAGGGATTGAGTGTTTAGGATACCTTTTGATCAAGAATTTGATGCATATTTGGATTGCGCGAGTCAATTTAGGGACGAGTGAAGCTAAGTTTGGGTAAAGCTCATTTATCAACCTTAGCGTTTCTTTAATCAGGTAAATTGGAACGATTCCTACTTAAGTACTAGCGCATAAGCGATCTGGTATTTTTACTTTGAATTTAATGAAACCGAAGTTTCTCAAGACATTTTAGTTTTACCACAGAGGATCAAGGAATAATTAAAAGAGAAAAAAGAGGGTATTTTAGGATTAAAGGCAAAATGAGCTAAGAAAAAATCTCTGTGTACCTCCCCATTCCCTTCTAGGGGATAATAGGGGTCCAAATCCTCCCAAAACGCTGCGGTAAAAACCCACGAATATTAAACCCTTTAGGGTGAAAATGTATTTTCTGGTCTATTACCATAATCATTTTGCCTAAGTACTCAACAATCAGTAAATCAATTTTCAGGATGAAATTTTTTCTGTTCAGTATGATCGTACTATTTCTGTAGTAGTGTATCCACTACAAATGCTCAAAATCATGTCATTTAAAAGAATGCGATAGAAGAATCCTACCACGATTTAGATGGAACAGGAAGAACACAAATCTTTGCAAGCATTTTTCAGGCTTTTCTTCCAAATCCGAATCGTCCCCCTCTTGTTGCAGATTTCCAATTTGAAAAAGATACAAATGGTAATTTAAATTTGAATGCTGAACCTG
Source organism: Bacteroidota bacterium (assembly GCA_039197765.1). Taxonomy (GTDB): domain Bacteria; phylum Bacteroidota; class Bacteroidia; order J057; family J057; genus JBCCTX01. The sequence goes on along the minus strand of JBCCTX010000013.1, from coordinate 29,460 downwards.
TCAGAAAAGAAATGAAAGAATTTCATTTAGACGAGAAGCTGGATGAGGATATAAGTAGTCTTCAAAAACTAAATGCAATTGCATTTGACTGAGGCCGATCCTTTTATCCAATTACCTTACGAAACAGATCTCTTATACATAGTAAAAAATAAAAATGGTAGGAATCCCATCGCAAAAATTATGATACCAGACATCAGGAGTAAATGTGCACCCTGAAAATGCGCTAATTTAAAGACACCTGCTACCCCTAATATGATAGATGATGTTAGTCCCAAGATTATTTTCCACCTTTCAGACTGTGATTTAGTAGTGGATGCCTGTGATCGATCTACAGCTAATAATGGAACAAAAATCAACAGAAAAACAATATAACCAAGCATAAAGAGCTGATCTGCACCTGGTAGATGGAGTAATTTGAAAGCTGCACCGCTTGTTAAGGAAATGGAGCCTGTAAAACCCGTTAAATACGTCAGCTTTTTCATAACAATTATTCGTTTCGAATTTAATAAATAAAAAGTTTTGCGTTGGAGATCGATAATACCTTGAGGAGCCAATTCAGTAATTGCGTCATGGAGAACCTGGTCAAATGATTTTCCTTTGCCTAGTTCACTTTCTAATACACAGCATAAGTGATCTATAATATCGTCGCTTAAAGTTCTCAACTTCAAATTATATTCCTCCACGTACTTACGCACGATTTCCTCTTGTTCTTCGCTTAATTTCATGCTGCATTATATTGAGGAAAAATAATTTTATTGAGCGTTATCATGAAGTCTTTTAATTCTTCCACATAGGCAACTTTTTTGCTTTTACCTTTAGAAGTAAGTCTATAATACTTTCTTACTCTCTTTCCAATGAATTCTTCTTCATAGGTCAATAAGTCGTCTTTGAGCATCTTCTGTAGTGCCGGATATAATGAACCATCTTTAAGTAGGATTTTACCATCGGATCGCTCTTTTACCAGTTGAAAGATCTCGTAACCGTACATGCGTTCATTTTCTGCTATTAGGTTCAGAATGATAACCGTAAGTGTTCCTTTGAGTAGTTCTTTTGAATACATAGAGTAAATATACATATAATTTCAATACATCATAATTCTATGTATTTAAATTTGATAAAATTATGGATGGGTCTAGGATTGATCTCTGGAGTACCAAGCAGTTAGTCTTAAGATTTCCTGGTTTCTTAAAACTCAAAATACATCTTAAAGCTGAGGTAATTTCTACGTTTCCCGCCTACTTAATCTTCTTCGGATAATACTCCTTTCCATTTTGGATGTAAGTAGTCTTGACTATACTTCCCTCCTCATCCAGATCAAATTCGAAATGGGCGGGTGTATTTCTATAAAATACCATCCTTTCACTCGCAGGGTAGATCCTAAGTCCTTTGAATTGGTTGAGATCAGAATATAGTTGGTTTCCCTTACGTCTAATTGTTAGGACTCCCCCTTTTCCAAAATCATACTGTCCTGTAAAACGATCCATTGCCTGGGGAGATAAGGAGATAGACTTCATAAGGGGCTTTTTCAATTCTTCTTCCCTTTGTACAAAGTCTAGAAGCTGCCAGGTGAGTCCTCCTGCATTGCTATTTCGGGTATTGCTGAGACAAGCGATAACAACGCCTCGATCAGGAATGATGAGCAATTGAGTACTGGTTCCTGCCTGGGCACCGCTATGGCCTATAATTCTGTTCTCGGGATCTGTATTGTAGAGAAACCAGCCCATTCCATAGGGATTTCCTGCCGCTTTAGGTCTAATACCTGGATTTTGGAGCATCATTTCCAAGGTTTCTGCCTTAACCAACTTATGCGAGATAATCGCTGCTCCGAAGCGTAGCAAATCTCCCACTGTGGTCTGAAGGCCTCCTCCAGCAACCTTTACGCTGATATTGGTGTTGAGGTCGTCTTTTAACTTGCCCTTTATATTCTTGTACAACATAGATTTATTCTCTAGTGCTGTTTTATGCTTTTCGGGTGAAGTGTGGTTCATACCTGCAGGCTTCCATACGTATTCTTCCATATAAGTATCATAGCTTTGTCCACTCACCTTTTCGATAATAGCACCCAATACGACGTAGCCATAAGTGGTATACTGATATACCTTCCCCGGTTCCCCCACGAGTTTACGGTCTTGAAATTTCTCCATCGCGTGTAGATGGCTACTGTATTCCTTAAAGGAAACCATATCTAGCCGATTTTTATAGGCATTGATTCCTGAGGTATGTGTGAGTAAATAGCGCACAGTGATCGTCCCTTCTGGCTTCTGGGGGAATTCTGGCAAATAGGTCTGAATGGGTTGATCCAGGTCAATTTTGCCCTGCTCTACCAATTGCAATACTGCTATAGCAGTCATGGGCTTGGCTATAGAAGCGGTACGGTGAATCATCTCCGGAGAAGCTGCTAATGATTTTTCTCGATCGCGATATCCTGCGCCCCCTTCCCACAAGATTTTTCCATCTGCATAGATGCCTGCAGTCCATCCCACTACTTCTCCAAAGGAAATGCCTTGTTGTAGCAAAGAGTCAGCTTTGGCGGTGAGAAGGGAAGGGTCGGCTACCTGGGGCGTCTGTCCAAGCGTAGACAGGGAGATGAGAACTCCAGTCAATAATGAAATAAGATTTTTAATGTTCATGGTATAAGTTTTACATACGTTTTTTCAAGTATATCTTATTTCCCCCAATCAAGTAGCATATGAATATGTTAACGGCTCGCTAGGCTTGTGAATGGCACACATTTCTCCTGATACCTATATACCTTTGGGTATGTGTAAAATCTGTTTAAGATTTTTTCTTCTCACACTCTCATGCATAGGATGCTGCGAGCATATTGGGGCGCAAACCTACCTTCGCTATCCTTTTGAGCGAGTTATAAAAAAGGGGGATAGTATCCAATGGGTAAATCCCGCTTATGACCATAGTTCCTGGGATCGATCTGGGCGTATCAACACGCTAGGGAATTATTGGGTACGCTTTCGCGTAAAATGCGATACCATTACGGACACCTTTCGTCATACGGGTATGCAAATCATATCAACTGGCTCGTACGAAGTGTATTGGGATAGCGTTCAGATTGGGAAAAATGGAGTCGTAGGCAAGAATAGAGCAACAGAAGTACCCGGTCAATTTATTACTCAACTCCTGGTCCCCGATAGCCTGCTCTCACATGGCGTCCATAACGTTGCTTTTCGCGTGTCCAACTATCACTTTCCCAACTGGGGATTTCCCACGTGGAATCAGTTCTATCTAGAAGAGTATCTCTCCTCTCAACAAAGAGATCTATCTATTTCAGGATTTTTTTTCATCCTTGCAGGTGTGTATCTCATGGCCTCCCTCTACTATTTATTGATTTTTTTCCTGCGGAAACCTGAACGCGTAACCCTAATCTTTTCTCTCATATGCTTTCTATTCTTTTCCTTGCTGTTGATGGAGTATGCTAAGTTCTATTATTTATATCCCTACCATTGGCACCCCATTCGGTTGGGGATTATTCTCATCCTTCATCTATGTATAGCATTTCTAATGCCCTTATTTTTCCTGTGGTATTTTCAAATTCCTTTTAGGAAACTTCTCAACGCGGCTATCCTGCTTACTTATTTGACCATCTGCTCAATCCACATGTTCAACATGGACCTGATCAACCAAATTTTGGGAGAGTGGATGTGGGGCATATCGCTTATAATTGTGGGGTATGCTGTATATCGAAGAAAAAACGAGAGTAAAGTCATGCTGGGGGCAGTCATCCTTGCAGGGATAATTGTAAAGTTTTTTCCAGGGGCTTATTCTTCGATGCTTCATGCCTACGACATCACTCTATTTATAGGGTTTAGTATTTTGGTATTTGCCATGATGTACCTCCTTGCCCAACGAGCTCAGAAACAACAACTGGCCTATGAGGCTTCCCTCACCCTCTCAACTCGCCTACAAAACGAACTGCTCAAAAAAAATATCCAGCCTCATTTTATCATGAACACCCTGACCTCCCTGATGGAATGGATTGAAGAATCCCCTGAGGAAAGTGTAAACTTTATTGAAGCCTTAGCGGGTGAATTTGAAATCATGCGTGCTATTTCGGAGAAAAAACTCATTCCGCTAGAACAGGAACTCGCTCTCTGCCAACAACACATAACCCTTATGCGGTTTAGAAAGGAGATAGCCTACGAATTTTCCTGGGGAGAAATCCCCCCCGGAAGGAAAGTCCCTCCTGCCATTTTTCATACCCTGATTGAAAATGCTATAACCCACAGCATGCCTGGGCCTGATGGAAAGATACGAATGCACTTGGAGCTTATCAATGAGGAAGGATATGAACTTAGCGTTTTTGCCAAGAATCGCAAGCAAGTTCCAAGTGAGGATGGTACTGGGTTAAAATACATAAGGTCAAGACTTACAGAGAATTTTGGAGAGGACTGGAAACTGATCTCAGAGTCGACGGAATTTGGGTGGCGCACGTGTATTTGGACCAAAAAAATATCTGTATGAATGTACTTATTGTGGAAGACGAACCCATTATCGCCCGTCGTATAAAGCGTATGATTTCAAATGAATTGAGAGGAAAACTCACCGACTTAGCGGTTCGGCATGCTCTCTCTGAGGGATTAGAATATTTGAAAGATCACGAGATAGACCTTTTGTTTCTAGATCTCAATTTAAATGGAGAGGATGGCTTTGTACTCTTGAAATCCCTAGTAGCCTCCTCCTTTCATACCATTATCATTTCTGCCTACAAAGAAAAAGCCATTGAGGCTTTCGAATACGGAGTTTTGGATTTTGTACCCAAGCCCTTTTCACAAAGTCGACTGGTTCAGGCGCTATCCCGCTTTATGAGCCAGGATATAGAAGGAAAAGGCTCCCAAGCCAAGTACTTGGCGGTTCAGAAACGCGGCCGGTTGATCTTATTAGAAATTCGGCAATTAGCTTATGTACAAGGCGCAGGGATCTATTCTGAGCTAGTATTTCAAGACGGTCGTAAAGAAATTCACAACAAAAGTTTGGAGAAACTCTCTCAACTATTGCCCTCCTATTTTGACCGTATCCACAAGTCTTATATCATTAATACACAATTAATTCAAGAATTATCTGCACAAGCGGGAGGAAAATACTCGGTGCTTTTGAAGGAGGGAAGCCTCCTCCCTGTAAGTCGTACCAGGTATAAGGCATTGAAGGAAAAATGGGCGATATGAAACAGGTAATCCTTAGATACGCTTGAATACAACCGTTGCATTATGTCCACCAAAGCCAAAAGTATTGCTCATAGCAACTTCAAGAGGGAGTTCCTTTGCTTCTCCGATTAAAATATTTAAGCCTGAAGGCAGTTTGGGATCTAGAGATTGGGTATTGATCGTTGGGGGGACAATCCCCGTTTGGAGGGCTTTGATACAAATAATTCCCTCTATGGCGCCAGCCGCTCCTAGAAGGTGGCCTGTCATGGATTTTGTCGCGCTCACGGTAAGCCCAGTAGCCTTTTCGCCAAAGGCCTTTAAAATAGCTTTCACCTCGCTAACATCACCCACAGGCGTAGAGGTGGCGTGTGCATTGAGGTATTGCACCTCTCCAGCATTCACCTGAGCTTCCTCCATGGCGAGGTTCATCGCTTTTGCAGCTCCGAGGCCCTCAGGGTGTGTCGCGGTAAGGTGATAGGCATCGGCTGTCATGGCAGCACCTCCTATTTCAGCATATATATGCGCCCCTCTAGCACGGGCGTGCGTGTATTCTTCTACAATGAGGGCACCTGCACCTTCTCCCATCACAAAGCCATCCCGATCGGGATCGAAGGGTCTTGAGGCCGTTTGGGGATCTTCATTCCTAGTAGAAAGGGCTTTCATAGAACTGAATCCACCAATAGACGCCTCAGAAATAGGTGCCTCTGAACCTCCAGTTACAAAGACTTTTGCCTTACCTAAGCGGATATAGTTGTAGGCATCCATTAGGGCTGAATTAGAAGTTGCACAAGCTGAAACCGCTGTGTAGTTGATTCCCATGAGCCCAAACTTCATGGAGATCATCCCTGAAGCCATATTAGCGATAAGCTTGGGTACAAAAAAGGGATTAAATCGTGGGACATTTTCATTTTCTACATAGTATCTAAATTCATGCTCAAAGGTCGTCATCCCTCCCTGGCCAGAGCCCCAAATTACGCCGATATCAAAGGGGTCTATGGAAGACAGATCAAGTCCACTATCTTCCATGGCCTCTGTTGCAGCATATAGGGCAAATTGGGTAAAAAGATCACTGCGCTTGATTTCATTTCGCGCTAAACGGGTCTTCGGCTCAAAATCCTTTACTTCACAGGCAAATTGCGTTTTGAATAGTTTGGGATTAAAATGGGTAATGGGCTGTGCCCCACTAGTTCCTTTTACTATCGCCTGCCAGAAATCTTCGGTATTGTTCCCTAAAGGAGTGATAGCTCCTAGACCGGTAACTACAACGCGTATAGGATTCATAATTGCTTGGTCGGTGTTGAACTCGCGAAATAGGGGATTATGGGGCAAAGACGCAAATGAGTCTATCGTAATTAAGTCGATAGTCCATAGCCACCTTCAATCTTTAATCAAAGTAATATATGACCACCGACCAATCTATCTCGTCATTTCAACTCCCACACAATTTCCCCTTTCTTCATTCCCAATTTAATGGTTTGGGGCTTTTTCTTGCGTGAATATAGCTCAAATAGAGCATCCTCCAGGTGCTCTGTAAGGGCATAAGGTAGGGCACGGGCACCGGTTTCTCTTTTCAAGGCTTCGTCCACTATATGATCCAGGACGGTTCCACTTACCTTAAGCTCGACAGATTCAAGGGCCAATTCTTTCTGGTAGCGTTTGAGGGTAAATTGTGTAAGTATTTTTCGCAGCTGCGGAGCCGAAAGGGCTTCGAAAGGAACGATTCGCGAAAACCTTCCCACTAGCTCAGGCATTAGGCCATAGGATTCGAAGTAGGAAACCTTGTCTACGTCCTCACGTGTGTAAGAGACTGCAACCTCAGTGCTATGGGAATTTCCGCCGAATCCTATAGGGTTTTGAGACGCTTGTACCAGTCTTTTGAAGCCAGAAAAAGCCCCACAAGCTAAAAAGGCGATATTGTGGGTAGACAAGGGAAGACGCTCTGAGTAGGAAGAATGGCTCAGGTGAATGGGAACGTCAATGGTTGCTCCTTCAAGCATCTTCAACAATTCTTGCTGCACCCCCATCCCACCTACATCCTTGGTAGTACCTGCGCCAGAAAACACTGCATTATTTTTCCCCGAGGAAAGTTTGTCAAATTCATCGATACAGACGATTCCCATTGCAGCGATTTCCGTATCCCGTTGAGCGGCATACACCAAGCGAGTCAACATGGAAACGGCATCCTGCCCTACATAGCCCGTTTCCGAATACGATGTAATATCAATAATTACGGTAGGTAGCTTTAGGATGTGCTGAAAGAGTAACTCTACCAAGTATGTCTTTCCACACCCTGTGGGGCCAATGAGGAGATAATTATCTTTCTTTGGGAGAAGATGGGAAGGAATTTTTTCCAAGTAAATCTTTTTGAGTCGGTTAACGTGGCGGTAGGCCATGAGGGCTACTGCTTTCTGCGACTTTTCTTGACCTACATAGCCAGATTTTTGTATTCGACCCAACATCTCTCTGGGAGAAAGCAGAGGAATGTCTAGTAGATAGGACGTTGTGTGTTCAGAAATTTCGAAAGTTCGTTCTTCCTTCATACATGTTGTGTAAGAGGACAACATGTTAAGAAAAAATCCTCATAAAAGAGAGCAAGAAAGGCAAGGATTAGGCGTTGCTACCCATAGGTTGAAGTGAAAGTGGATCAGGCATTCTTTTCGGAATGTATCTAGTCATGCACTGAACGTAGTTTTTCACACATTCGTAGGTATAGCGGTCGATCTCCTCTAGGTCTTCAATAAGTTGTAAGATAAATGTCTGATTACACTTGATTTCTTCAATGGACTTGTAACTGTCCTCAAAAGTAAAGACCACCTCGACGGATCGGTTTTCAGGAATGACGCGATAAAAGCATTCGTCTGTCCTGTTTTTTCTGTAATAAACCTTTGCAGATTTCATACCCTTTTAATAGTTAAATTTTTGGCATACACAGATGAATTTGCTGTAGAATGTGAGTTTTTTGATACTTTTTGTAGGTTTTTTAAAAAGGCTTTGTCTAAAGTATTACATGTAAATTGATAGTAATTTAGGCAAATTTATTTGAATTAGACAAACTTTTAAGTATTCTGTTGCAAAAAACTTGCCAAAAATGTAAGGTTTATGATTCTATATTTAATATAGGATGATATAAATCCGATATCCCTAATTTCCTTTTATAAGGTCTTATGTAATTTAAAACATCTGTAATTACTCCTAATTCTTTGAGGGTAAAAGTTTGCTGATCACCTAACAGGGCATCCTTCTTGTGCAAAAACTGTTCGAGACTGATTTTTAGTTCGTATAAGATGATTCCTTGCACATAGGATCGGACCTCAGGAGAGTCAACTTCAGCCAGCATTTCGTTGAGACGATATTTGTATATGCTGCTACTATTGTACATGATTTTAATATATTTGATAATTAGCCTATTGCAATATAACACATTTTGTCACATGTGACAAAATATATAGCAATGTTTTTTGTAAAGATTTTAATATATCCAATCCATGAACAAGCAGTTACCACTGGACGACTTGGGGCAGTCCTTGGTGTCTTACATCAAAGAGCAATCACCTTATACGTTGGCTGAAGTCGCAAAAAGTACTTTGGGAATTACTTACAGCAATTTCCAAAAGCGACTCTCGAAGAATAAAATTAAAATGTTTGAGTTGCAGGAGATTTTGAATTTTCTACAGCTTGAAATCCAGATTACCATTGGAGATATGACTTTTCAGAATGGACCGCCCTCTTCCTCGGATTACGAAAAGGTTCTGGCACAAAAGGACAAAATGCTACAATTGCAGGATCGAATTATCCAGCTGCAAGACGAGCTCCAAACCTATCGAAAAAGGGGAGAGGAGGAAAAAGAGGGGTAGCAGTGAGAAGCCAGCGTTCAGAAGTGGAAGAGTCACATTTGATCCAAACTAAATGCCTCTTCTCTTGCTAAAGCTATCTCTTAGCTGCAGTTAGCTCAAACTATCTCAATTCCATGGGCTTCCCAAGGATGTGGTTTGTGGAGTTGTGAATAAGCTTCTCGGAGAAACTGTGAATCTAGTGGAAGCACAGACAGAGAGTTAAGCTCCAAAATCTCAGACAAGGAACGCTCGAAATAGAGATATTGGATTTCTGTGTCGTAATGCCTGATGAAGTCAGCAATTTTTTGGCGCTTTGCCTCGTCCAGGTGGCATCCATCTACCACCACAGATTGTCCGCTGGATAAATTGGCAGAGAGAAAATCCTTCAATCCCTGACTTAGGTCTCCTGACTCATTTCCCTTTCTGCTTTCGCTGTAGGTGGGTAGATCGTTATAGGCTTGTTGGATAAATTGACTTTTTCCAGATCTTGGGGTTCCAATACTAAGGAAACATCTGCAGCGTGGAGCAGACAAAAACCTACCCGTAGACAACAGCGAGAAAACTTGATCGTATTGCTGCTCTTGTAGGGCACTCCAGATTTGGTTCTTTATTAGAGGGCAACAGGCTTGAAAACGAGTTTGTATTTCCTGGAATGTACCCCAAGTAGCTTCAATCTGTGGGACTATGACTTCCGTAAAATTATGCAAGAGATCTTTTATCTCATTAGCATTCTCACAGATTCTCCCTTTCAAATCCATAAGAGAAAAAAGCCCTAATAAGCGTATGTCTGTGCGAAAGGCCACATTTTCATATGAAGAGAGCGAAGCTTTTCTCAATCCCATTCTCAGCGGAATATGGTGCCACTTTACCAGATCTAGAATTCGCTGGCGCTGAGTAGGACTGATATCCTGCTGCTGCAAAAGTATATTCCTTGCGATAGGCACCCCCGCAGCTTCGTGTCCTGCAGCTCTCCAGGCTGTACCATCCCATCGGGTAACAGAGGGCTTCCCTATATCGTGAAGAAGGGCTGCCCAGTAGAGTACTTCTTTTTCTGATTCATCGAGAATACCCAATCCTGCTAATTCATAAAATTCGCGTAAGACGAGAAGTGTATGGTTGAGTACGTTGCCCTCAGCGTGGTATTTGGGATTTTGCTCTGTATTGTGCATCAAATCCATGTATACCTTTGGGATAGGCAAGGTAGTTGGTTCATTCTCAATTGCAGTTACACTCATTGACTTAGCTAATAGAAAAAACGGATTTTATGGCATATAAAAGTATGGGTAAATTGTTAGGGGTCGAATGATTTGTGAATGATTGACTACTAAGTAGTTTCTCCATAGATATGCATAATTGCAAAGGACATATATTATGCCACATGGCACCCATTATCCATCTGGATTATTTTTTTTCTCACTTTTTTCTAATTTCTTATCTTCGGAATTTTCTTTATTTCGTCTAAAATACAGTTCTTCTTCTGTGGGTAACCACTTGTCACCTGTATATGTTGGATCCAGAAGTAACTTAAACTCTACTCTTCGATTGCGCCGTTTGTTTTCCTCGCTGTCATTTGGGACAATCGGACGAGATGCTCCGTATCCTTTAGCTCGAAGACGCTCTGGAGCGAATCCTCCCTCTACAATAATGTAATCCGCAATGTATCGGGCGCGCTTCTCTGACAAGATTTCGTTACTGGATTCCTCTCCGTCTGAGTCCGTATGTCCTTCAACCTCAAGGATAAACATCGGATAGTTCGTTAAAAACTCAACCAAGTAGTCCAGTTGTGGTTTTGCTGTGGCACGGAACTTAAAATTATTGGAGTTAAACTGAAGCGATTCAAATACAAGGGGTTTGTCTTGGCGTATGCTTTGAACAAAGATTTCAAAAGTTGTATCGGCCTGTACATTTAACTCTTTCTTTACGGTTAGGAAATTTTCTCCTAGTATGTAGATCCGATAGCGATTATTCTTGATGAGATCAAATTCAAAATATCCATTGGGATTGATCTTTTTGGGAGCAACTTCTATCTGCCTGTCCAAATCAATGATCATCACTGTCCCAATCAATGGATTCCCCGTTTTCGCATCTACCAGATACCCTTTTAGGGTGGTAATGGCATCGGGTCGGGCTTCCATGGGCATGGGGAAAGAGTAGAGATCAAAATTTTGCTTGAGCATACTTTCTTCTTTCCCTTCGGACCGAGAATAAAATATGGTTTGTCCCTGACCATCTACAGAAAAATAATACTCATTGCCATAGGTATTGACGAGAGGGCCAAGGTTCTTGGGTTCATCCCAGGTATTCTGAAGGAAGCGAGACTTAAAGATGTCGTAGCCTCCAAAATTTTTCAGTTGACCATTAGAACTAAAGTAAAGGGTTTCATTTATCTTGTGGAAAAAGGGAGTAACCTCATCCTGATGGGTATTGATCATTGGCCCCAAATTGCTTGCAGGCCCCCAACTATCATCTACTTCATTGTACCGAGTGGCGTAGAGATCCGTTCCTCCAAAGCCTCCTTTTCTATTGGAAGTAAAATACAAGGTTTGCCCATCACTTGAAAGGTTGGGTTGAGATTCCCAATACTCTGTGTTTACATTAGGGCCAAGATTTCGAGGCTTAGACCAAATACCTTTGGGGCTTTTGTAGGATATATATATGTCACAATCTCCAAATCCTCCAGGTACATCTCCACACCTGGTGAAATATAGGATGTTTCCTCCAGGACTGAGACTTGCAGATCCTTCATTGAACTGGGTGTTGATTGTCCCAGGTAGTTTTTGAGCTGTGTCCCAAACCGTTGTATCTCCAAAAGCATAGCCACGATAGGATAGATATAGGTCTTCATTCTTTCTTCCAAAAGGATCAGAAAAGTCTTTTATCTCTCTTCGTGAGCTGAATAACAGTACTTGATCTGAAGCATGAGTATATGGAGCGTACTCAGGGTGTTCAGTATTGATTTTTGGCCCCATCGATTGTAATACCTTAGGAGGCTGGAGGGTATCTATATAACTCCTCAGCTTGAGCAACTCATAGTATTTCTCAATAGGAACCCAATCCACTAGCGTGGGAATGAGCAAAGAGTCACGACGAACCCTAGAGATAGCCATACCCATAGGATTGTGTTTATAAACCAATCCATAGTAATAGCTGGCCATTAGGGTGTCCTGTAACTCTTCCTTTACCTGGGCAGCCTTCCAAAGGACTTCATGGTCCACCCGAAAATTTAAGATCCCAAAGTTGGATATATACTGTTGAAGCAATTCGTCCAGGAGAAAAATATCGCCCTTTTTTTCTGCACGCTCAATTTGTTTGGCTAATTCCTTATTTCTGTAGTAGGGGACCTTCTTGAGATTTTCGAAGTCTGGATAGAGTTTCTCAGGCATATATAGAGAATCCTCCCCGCGTAATAAAACGGACTTTTCGTTGATGATTGCTGTATTACCAACCATTAGGGTCTTTTTCCCATTCTCTCCCCTGGCTTGAGATTTGCGTACACGCCCATTCTTGGGAAATAATTGCCCCTGCATGTCAACAGGATATAGGAAGGCTATGATCCCAATCCCTACTAACCATATTTTCCTGGGTAAGTCCATAATTGTGCGATATTATCAGGACCGCATTTCCTGCAATGTATACTATATTCTACGAAAAAAAATTGGAATTGTGGTACCAAGGTGCTCAATAAGCCCTATTTATGTGTCAACTGCTATAATGTTGAACCAGATCGTAGGTACTCCAACTCAATGCATTAGCCTTATCAATACCCAGTAATTCAAGGACTTCGTACAAGCGTTCAAGTGAGGGAGCTTCGATTTCCATAAATTCAGGAATATGGGCAAGATCACCTTTATAGTTGTCAAATACCACCTTAGAATCTTCCAATTGGTATTCATCTCTCCACTTTTGCGTTTCTTTGATCACGTGAAACCCAAGGTGACGCATGATCTTCAACAAAGGAGTTATCTCAGAAATGCCAACCTCAAGTTCTTCCATTATTTTGGCACCTTGTAGAGAAATAGGCGCTTTAAAGGTGAGAAATACTTCTTCCCCTTCTCGGCGAATACGTAGAACTTCCCCATTACTCGTTATAAACTGTTTGGGATTATCGTAAAACCGGGCATGGAGTTCCCCGGAAAATATAGAGCGAGCACCTAATGTAATAAGCCTTTTTTCCAGAACCTGCCTGTCTATTTCGAGGATTTTTACTTCTATTTCTTTCATTTACAGGTAAGTATACGAATAGCTAGGGAAAGTCTTGCGGGTTTGGGACTAAACTTCTGCATCAAATTAATTTGAATTATAAAAAAGCCATAAATGGGAAATTTTACAAAATAACTATAAATTATTTAGAATCGTTCTAAATGCGGTCTTATACGATGTTTCTTTTTACAAGGTTGCTTTGATGATAGGAGTTCCTATATTATTTTGCGGCCCATGAAGAAAAAATGTGCGGGGCTGAACTGAAAATTATTTAATGGGTTATCAACTAGAATATGACCTGGAGACTGAATATGGATTATTTCATGAAACAACAATTCTCACTCTTTCGACGGACTTTCCTCCTCGTTTTCGTCATGGGGATAGTTTCTCAGAGTTTTTCTCAAGACCTTGCAGCTGGAGAAAAGCTGTTTCGTCAAAATTGTAGTTCTTGCCATAAAGTAAAGGGAAAATTGATTGGTCCTGCGCTGGCTGGAGTAACTGAGAAGTATTCGGGAGATGAGGAGTGGTTGTACCGGTGGATTAAGAACTCACCGGGTATGATCTTTCAAGAAAAAGATGAGAAAGCTATAGCATTGTGGGAAGCTAATAACAAGCTTGCAATGACAGCTTTTCCCAACCTCTCGGATGATGATATAACGAATATTCTTGCTTGGGTAGATAAACCTGAGGAGGTAGTTGCTACCACTGATGGGGGAGTTGGCGTTGATGCCCCGATTCAAGACCCCCAGATTTTCTATGCCTTACTTGGACTTGTAGGTGTATTGGTACTAATTGCATTGCTACTCGTTTTCATTACAGCAACGCTTGTTTCTGCCGTTCGATCCAAAGATGGAAAAGAGCCTTTTACACTCGGTAATGTTACCGAACGCTTCTCAGGTATTATGAAGAATAAGTTTGTCCTGACAGCGTTTACGTTCTTGATTCTAACTGCGGGAACTTGGCAAGCGATTGTTGTTGGGCGGAATGTAAGCTTACACCAAGGATATATGCCCGAACAGCCAATAAAATTCAGTCACAAATTGCATGCAGGTCAATACGAGATCAACTGCGAGTATTGCCACTCTGGAGTTAAAAAAGGTAAGTCTGCTTGGATTCCTTCCACAAATGTATGTATGAACTGCCATAAATATATTCAGGAAGGTCCAAATTATGGAACTGAGGAAATTGCTAAGATCTACAAAGCCTCGGGCTGGAATCCTGATGAGGGCGCTTACACCAACGAACCTGAACCTGTGGAGTGGGTGCGTATCCATAACAACCCTGATCACGCTTACTTTAACCATGCACAGCACGTAGGTGTTGGGAATTTAGAATGTCAGACTTGCCATGGTCCAATTCAGGAAATGGAGGTCGTGTACCAATATTCGGTACTCGGTATGGGTTGGTGTATCGACTGCCACAGACAAGAGAAAGTAAAACATTTAGGAGAAGACACGGAATATACTGTTGAGGAAATGGGGGGACTAAACTGTGCTAGGTGTCATTATTAATATAGTCGTACAAATATAGATGTATGAAGAATCCCAAGTATTGGCAAGCCCTTGAGGAACTAGAGCAATCGCCAGAAGTACTTGAACAAGCCAAAAAGGAATTTCCTTCACCTCTGCCCCAAAATCAGTCTTTGGAAGATATTTCCGATCGTGCAGAAGGCTGGGAATCCGATCGTAGAGATTTCCTCAAAACCCTTGGTTTTGGGGTAACAGCGGCAACTTTATCTGCATGTGTTGAGGCACCGACTCGGAAAGCCATTCCCTATGTAAATAAGCCAGACGTTGTTATACCTGGGGTCGCAAACCTATATGCTTCCTCTACTCCCGACGGAATTCCTGTCCTTGTGCGCGCGCGCGAGGGACGTCCGATAAAGTTAGACGGAAATCCTGATTCCAAACTTACAGGAGGTGGACTAAGTGCTGTGGGCCAAGCCCATGTCTTGAATCTCTACGATGTAGACCGTTTGAAGTCGCCCATCAAAGAGGGGAATCCAAGTACATGGGATGTGGTAGATCGCGAGATAAGCGATGCACTCGCGAGTATCAAGGAAAAAGGAGGACAGGTTCGCCTACTCTCTCATACCCTTAATAGTCCATCCACAAAGGCCATTATTAGGCAATTCCTAGACTCTTTTGAGGGAAACGCGCAGCATGTAACCTACGATCCTGGTTCACTTTCAGCTGTTGCAGATTCACATGAGATTGATTTCGGCATAAGACATGTGCCCTCTTACTATTTTGAAAAGGCAAAAGTGGTAGTGAGCTTCTCCTGTGACTTCATGGGTACTTGGGGAAATACAGTTGCCAATACTGCTAACTATGGCAAGCTCAGAGATCCTGATGCGGAGGTGATGTCTAGGCATTTGCAGTTTGAGTCGCTTATGTCTCTTACAGGTGCAAATGCAGATCTTCGCTTTCCAATAAGGCCGTCCGAAGAAGGCTTAGCATTGCTGAACCTATATAATAAAATTGCTCGAAAAAAGGGCAAGCCTACCCTTCCAAGTATACCACAGTTCAATGTGGCTATGAATGGATTGGATATAGCCGTCAACGATTTGTTGAATGCACAGGGAGAGTCTATCGTCATTTGCGGCACCAACAATATTGCTGTTCAGCAAGTAGTGAATGCCATCAACGAGATGCTCGGCAACTACGAGAAGACGATTGTTTTAAGCAATCCCAGTCATATTCGTGAGGGTTCTGACCAGCAGTTTATGACCCTCGTGCAAGAGCTTGAGAGAGGAGAGGTGGATGCATTGATTATCCTGGATGGTAACCCCGCTTATGATACGCCATTGAAGGAACGCTTTAAAAGCGCGATTGATAATGTCGGGTTATCAGTTGCTCTACCGGAAAAGGTAGATGAAACTTCTACGCTTTGTACATACAGTTGTCCCAAGAGTCATTTCTTGGAAACTTGGGGAGATAGGAGTCTTACTCCTACTTCGGTAAGTATTGTTCAGCCTACTATAAATCCAATCTTTAATACCCGCCAATTAGAAGATTCATTGATAAAGTGGGGGCGCCTGGAAACCAAGAGCTTCAAAGATTTTTTGCAAAGCTATTGGGAGGAGCGGTTCTACTCCGTCAACGAAGTGGGGGGAAATTATGTGAACTTTAGGCAGTTTTGGAACGAAAGCTTGCGGAAGGGTGTCCTGGAATTGCCCTTGGATGCTGGAAGCAGTGAATACAGCAATGGATCTGATCTCATCGAAATAAGCCAGGTTGTATTAAATCAACTAAAAAATGTAGATGAGGGCCTCCAACTGATTATGTACCAGAAGGTTGGGATAAGGGATGGAAAATACGCAAATAATCCCTGGCTTCAGGAGCTGCCCGATCCAATTTCGCGAACTACATGGGATAATTATCTTACCATATCCTACGCCTATGCGCAAGAGAATAACCTCAAGCTAGGTGATGTGGTAAGCCTTTCAGTTGGGGATCAATCAATTAAAGTTCCCGTTTTGGTACAGCCCGGCCAAGCAAATGGTACGCTAGGCTTAGCACTTGGGTATGGTCGTAAGGAAGGGGGAAAGGTGATAGCAATTACAGGAGGCGTTGATGCCTACCCATTTATGAGCTTTGAAGAGGGAACTTTCCAATATGCTCGAATTGCAGGTGTAAGTCTGGAAAAAACCAACGAGACTTATAAAATAGCACGTACCCAGACCTTCAGCACCTTCTACGATGAGGGTACTAACCAGTCCTATGTTCCAGGATTTATTCGTGGAGAATACGATCGTTCAGAGCACATCGTGAAAGAGACCTCCTTGGCCTATTATAAAAGCGATGATAAGAACAATCCATACAGAAAGGCACAGGCAAAATACCAGGAGAAGAAGAAGCACCTAGTGTCTCTGTGGGATTCCTACTTTGAAGACCCTGAATCTAAGCGTAAGATTCACTGGACCATGGCCATAGACTTGAGTAAGTGTACAGGTTGTGGTGCATGTGTGGTCAGCTGTCATGCAGAAAATAATGTACCTGTAGTCGGAAAGCAAGAGGTACTTAATAGGAGAGAAATGCACTGGTTAAGGATAGACCGCTACTACAGTGGAGATCCCAACAATCCAGATGTTGCATTTCAGCCCATGATGTGCCAGCACTGTGATAATGCTCCCTGTGAAACGGTATGTCCCGTCTTGGCAACAATTCACAGCGATGAGGGACTCAATCAGATGACTTACAATCGATGTGTAGGTACTCGCTATTGTGCAAATAACTGTCCCTATAAAGTTCGTCGCTTCAATTGGTTCAGTTATCCATATAACGAAAAATTTAAAACAGTAAATCCCGCACAAGGAGAATATAGCCGTTTGGTACTCAATCCTGACGTTACAGTTAGATGGAGAGGGGTAATGGAAAAGTGTTCTTTCTGTGTACAGCGCTTGCAGGATGCTAAACTCAAGGCAAAATTGAAAGCCAATAGTAGTTTTGCTAAGCCTAAAGATGGAGATGTATATACTGCCTGCCAATCTGCTTGTACTGCTGGAGCCATAGTATTTGGCGATAGAAATGATCCAGAGTCTGCCGTATATAAGGCCATGATTCATGAACGTTCCTATCTGGCGCTAGAAGAGGTCAAGACCTTACCTTCTGTGAATTATATGACGCTGGTTCGCAACCGGACAGAAGAAGAAGCCTTGGCGAAAGAAAAAGCTGTTATGAAAAGCAGTGGACGTGAAGTGCCTGCTTCTCATGAGGAAGATGGGCATGCATAATGTAAACTAGAAAAGATTAGAAACTTATAAGATATGAGTCATCACGAATCCCCTATTAGGCAAAAATGGGTAAGAGAAACGGACTATTATCAGCAGATTACAGACGATGTAAGTAAACCCATTGAGTCTAATTTTAATTTGCTCTGGCTAGTTTCCACAGGCTTTGCGGGTCTCGTAATGCTGATGGGCTTCGCTCTAATTGGCTATACCTTTGTAGAAGGTATTGGAACCTGGGGGCTGAATAGAACAGTAGGTTGGGGGTTTGATATTACCAACTTTGTATTTTGGGTAGGGATTGGACACGCAGGAACTCTGATTTCTGCTGTTCTTATGCTGTTTCGCCAGCAGTGGAGAAATTCTATCAACCGTGCTTCTGAGGCGATGACTATCTTCGCAGTTGCATGTGCAGGATTGTTCCCCTTGATTCACATGGGGCGTCCTTGGAATGCTTTCTGGTTTGCCCCCATCCCCAATACACGTGGGCCCCTTTGGGTGAATTTCAATTCTCCACTCATGTGGGATGTATTTGCCATTTCTACCTACCTCACCGTTTCCCTTGTCTTCTGGTATTTGGGAATGGTTCCCGACTTTGGAACGCTAAGAGACCGATTTAAGCGGACAGGGAATAAAATAGCATCCTATATCTATGGAATCTTGAGCTTCGGCTGGGATGGTTCCTCAAGGAACTGGTCGAGGTATGAGCTTGTTTCATGGGTCTTGGCTGGCTTGGCAACTCCGCTTGTACTTTCTGTCCACACCATTGTAAGTATGGACTTTGCAACGTCTGTTTTACCCGGTTGGCACACCACCATCTTCCCTCCCTACTTTGTGGCGGGGGCGATCTTCTCAGGATTTGGAATGGTACAAACCCTCATGATCGTAACAAGAAGGGTTTACCGCCTGGAGAACTATATAACGATGGACCATATGGAGTCTATCGCAAAAATTGTTTTGGCCACTGGATCTATAGTGGGTCTGGCATACATGACAGAGTTTTTCACAGCCTGGTATTCAGGTAGCCTTTGGGAAAGATACATCTTTGCCAACCGAGCCTTTGGTCCTTACGCTTGGGCCTATTGGATCATGTTTACCTGTAATGTGATCACCCCCCACTTGTTCTGGTCGAAGAAGATTAGGACCAACATGGTCATTACGTTTATCATTTCCATCTTTGTGAACGTAGGTATGTGGTTTGAGCGCTTTGTGATTATTGTTACTTCGCTACACCGGGACTTCCTTCCTTCAAGCTGGGCGGAATATATTCCTACTTGGGTAGAAGCGGGAATTTTTATTGGGACCTTTGGGTTGTTTATGTTTTTGTTTTTGCTCTTCTCGAAGTTTTTGCCAGTTATCAATATGTTCGAGGTAAAGACTTTGGTGAAACATCCCAAGAAGCCTACCCATCTAACAGAGACCGTAAATTCATAGAAAATAGTTAAGGGTAAACTGATACAACAAATTATGGCAACAATAGAAAGTACATCAGCATCCTCTACTTCTACACAAACCACCAACTACTTGCTAGGAAAGTTTTGGGATCCCGATAAGACAGTTGATGCACTCAAACAACTTCATGAAAGAGGTATTCGAGTACATGATGTCTTTACTCCCTTTCCACTTCATGGAATAGAGCCCTACTTAGGTCTGAAGCGATCACGTCTTACAAAGGCTGCCTTCGTGTATGGAGTATTGGGATTTTTGAGTGGAATTGCCATGATGTACTATATGTTTGGACTTTCTTGGCCTATGAATATTGGTGGTAAGCCATCAGTGCCCTGGGTAGATTTCGTGCCTATTACATTCGAAATGACTGTGCTTTTTGCTGCGCATGGGATGGTTATAACATTTTTTATTGTTGCAAATTATTGGCCAGGTAAACAAGCCCAACTGATGGATGAAAGGCAGACAGACGATGTCTTTGTGATTGCTATTCATGAAGAAGATGTCGTCAATAGAATTGAAATTGAGTCTATTTTTCAAACAAATGGGGCCTACGAGGTAAGCCAAAAATCTGTATAGGAAGCGAATTATGAAATACTTTTCAAAAGTAGGACTAGGTATATTCCTTGTAACACTGATTAGTAGCTGTGGTTACACGGATAAATCCAAGCGAAACCTTGAGTATGCACCCAATATGTTTTACTCAATTCCGCTAGAGCCTCTTTCACAGGAGAAAAAGAATGAGGTTTTCCCTGATGGGTTAAACTCTCAGGCACCTCCTAAAGGAACAGTTCCCAGAGAAGAGTCTTGGGTGGTTCAAGAAGCTTATTCCCCTTATCCTTATGAGAACGATTTCGATGGATATGAGGCAGCAGGATCGGAGTTTGTGAGTCCATTAAATGACTCTTCCTACAATGCCGAAGGATTTAATTGTACCAACGAAACCTACGCAAAAGGCAAATATTTGTATGAAGTCTACTGTGTAATGTGCCATGGCAAAAACGGTAAGGGCCAAGGTAAGTTGGTAACAGAAGGCGTTTTCGGAAACGTTCCCTCTTATTCAAGTGAGACTTTGCGGAACCTGCCAGAAGGTAAAATGTTCCATACACTTACATATGGAAAAGGAATTATGGGTTCTTACGCTTCCCAGCTAAGCCCTATGCAACGTTGGGAGGTCATCTGTTACATTCAAGAATTTCAAGAGCAAGCTCCATAGGTCTGGACAAGAGTCTTTTTCGAATCAAAAATATTCAAGCATTGGAAAACGAAACATTTAATACCGAGCACTTGATCGAACGGTTCCAATTTGGAGCTAAGTACAGAAACATTGTTTTCGGTATGATAGGTATCGGGATTATCCTGACCCTTACAAGCTTTTTCTTTTCAGGACGATTGGAAAGCCAATCCGACAGCCATGCTGCAACAGGGAATTCTTCAATGCAGGTTGAATCAATGAGTGTATATCCGGTTGCGGATATTGATCCGAGTGATCAGGACCAAGATCACGGCGAGGATCATTCTGACCAGGAGGGGCATGGTTCCGCTGAATCTCATGATCAAGACCATGGAAATAGTGAGAATCACGAAAGTAGCCACAGCTCATCTGGAGACCATGATGAATCCCATGCAGACAGCCATGGAGGCGATCACAGCGATCACCATTCTGATGGACACGGAGGTCATCACCGCGAAATAGGTATGAACAACCGAGCTGCTGCCAATTTCCTACTCAACAATATGTACTTCATTACTCTAGCCATGGGTGCTTTGTTTTTTATTGCAATTCATCAAATAGGTAATGCGGGTTGGCACACTGCGATAAAGCGCGTTCCAGAGGCAATGACCGCTTATCTGCCAGTTGCCATAGTAGGCTTAGCTGGAGTTATATTTTTATTAGGGCAGTTGTATGAATGGTATATTCTTCCAGAAGGGACAGACGAGTTAATCGATAACAAGAGAGCCTATTTGAATCAGACAGGATTGATTTTACGAAATGTAGTATACTTTTCAGTTTGGTTGACAGCAGCATTTTTACTTCGTAGGTATTCCGTAAGAGAGGATACTGAGGGAGGGCTATCCTTTTTTAAAAAGAGCACTTCAATTTCCGCGATTTTTATTTTCTTCTTTGCCTTTTCCTACACGCTCTTTGCGGTAGATTGGATGAAATCACTAGAGCCTCATTGGTTTAGTACAATCTACGGAGTGTATGTTTTTGCTGGTTCTATGCTGACTTCTATGGCAGTCCTTTCCCTTCTGTTGTACTTTCTTAAAAAGCAGGGATACATGAGCTATGTAAATGACTCCCACTTTCAGGATGTCAATACCTATGTTTTCGGATTTTGTATTTTCTGGGCCTATATATGGATTGCTCAGTTTCTCCTCATATGGTATTCAAACATTCCTGAAGAAGGTATATGGTATGCTAAGCGCATGCGGGCTGGAGATTCCGCTAACTACATGGGATACAGATTTGTTTTCTACTTGACCTTATTCATTAATTTTGTTATTCCATTTTTGACTTTGGCTTCAAGAAATGCACGTAGAAATCCTAACATCTACATACCTGTATGTATATTAGTCGTAATAGGACATTGGCTAGACCTTTTTATTCTGATTATGCCTGGAGCAGTTGAATCATTTTGGAAGATTGGTCTAATGGAGATAGGATTCTTTCTAACGTTTGCTGGAATTTTTCTGTATGTAGTGGGTACTGCACTAACCCGAGCCAATCTGGTTCCGTTACAACATCCCTATTTGGAGGAGAGCCTTCATCATTCAACTGGACCAGTATAAAAATTACTAAGTTTCCCTTAACAATACATAGATGACGGGGTTTTAACTCCGAGATTGTGAATACAATAAAAGCATTTGGGATAGATAAGAAATTATGGAAGCACAATCATTGATTAGTATAGCTCAACTACTTATAGGTGGGATCTTTATTTTGGTTCTGATTAACCTGTACTTGGTCGTAAAGCTCAAGGAAATAGACCCCTTTCGAAACTGGAAACCCCATGAGATAAACGGTGCCCTCTTTGTGGTTTTTGGGATTGTGGGAACCATTGCTGCGGCAATATCCTACATGAGGTGGGAAGAGCTAATGCTGTTGGTAAAATTTCCAGCTTCCGAGCATGGTGAAGTTATAGATAGCATGTTTTGGATAACGATGGCTGTTGCTTTATTTGTTACCCTCGTTACCAATGCCCTCCTATTTCTCTTCTCTTGGATGTATCGATCAAAGCCTGGTCGAAGAGCCCAATTCATTCCCGAAAATAACATGTTGGAGATCGTCTGGACTGCTATCCCAGCGGTTGTACTTACAGCATTGGTAGGGTATGGAGCCTACAATTGGTTGAAAATATTTGATGATCCACCAGAGAATGCGATTCATATTGAAATGAATGCAAGGCAGTTCGACTGGACGTTCCGCTATCCTGGGCCGGATGAGGAGTTTGGAAACCGAAGTGTATCCTATATCAATGATGGCCAAGGAAATACCATTGGGCTAAACCTAGAAGACCCCAAAGGTCATGATGACATCATCTTAGCCTCCGATCTGTACTTGCCTGTTGGTGTTCCTGTGAGTTTTACGATTCGTTCAAGAGATGTACTTCACAGTGCAACGCTACCCCATTTCCGAATGAAAATGGATGCTGTTCCTGGAATGCCAACCAACTTTTGGCTTACGCCTACGCTTACCACAGAGCAAATGCGGGAGGAAACAGGAAATCCTGACTTTGTAT
Organism: Bacteroidota bacterium; assembly: GCA_039197765.1. Lineage (GTDB taxonomy): Bacteria > Bacteroidota > Bacteroidia > J057 > J057 > JBCCTX01. Next base: position 6,353 of record JBCCTX010000013.1, on the reverse strand, counting down.
ATGAAATGTCCTGTCAACAAATATGTGGTGGGGCCCACTGGAATATGAGAAGAGAAGTGGTTGTCGTAACAGCAGAAGAATACCAAAAGTGGCTGGGGGAGCAAAAGGCTTTCTACACGGATTGGCAGGAAAAGTTTGGAGAAGAGCAAGTTCCAAACCCTGTTCTCCCCGATCCAAAACAGATCGCTGAAGACCCAGATGGAAACAACCAAGAGATATCAATGAATTAAGAGCTTTCAAATGCTTTAATGACATGGCAGAAGAAAAACAGATAGAACAGCACGCGGTAGAAAAACAAGAAAAAGGTTTTCATGATGATCACCACGATCATGATCATCACGATCACCACCATGGTAGCTTTATTACTACCTATGTTTTTAGTACAGATCATAAAATGATTGCCAAACAATACCTTATTACAGGTATATTCATGGCTGTTATTGGAATCTTTCTTTCTACGCTTTTCCGCCTTCAACTTGCGTTCCCTGATACGCCCTTTCCTTTCCTGGAAGGCTTATTGGGAAGATGGGCTCCTGATGGAATAATTGACCCGAACTTTTACCTCGCCTTGGTTACCATGCATGGTACTTTTATGGTCTTTTTTGTTCTGACAGCTGGGTTGAGTGGTACCTTCAGTAACTATTTGATCCCTCTTCAGTGTGGAGCTAGAGATATGGCCTCCCCCTTTCTCAACATGCTTTCTTATTGGTTTTTTGCTGCCTCTTGTGTGATAATGATCGCTTCCTTATTTGTTTCTACTGGTCCAGCTGCTGGTAGTTGGGTCATTTATCCTCCATTGAGTGCACTGCCTCAGGCTATACCAGGATCGGGGGTAGGAATGACGATGTGGTTGATCTCCATGACTTTGTTTATCGCTTCTTCCTTAATGGGAGGAATTAATTACATAACTACTGTCCTTAATCTGAGGACGGAAGGGATGACGATGATGCGTATGCCTCTGACTATCTGGGCCTTCTTCGTTACAGCGATACTTGGTGTATTGTCCTTCCCGGTGTTATTCTCTGCGTCCCTACTGTTGATGTTTGACCGATTGTTAGGTACTAGTTTTTACCTTTCGGATATTTTTATCGGCGGGGAACTTCTTCACTATTCAGGTGGTAGTCCTATCTTATTTCAACACCTTTTTTGGTTTCTAGGGCACCCTGAAGTATACATTGTTCTTCTTCCAGCCTTGGGAATAACTTCCGAAGTTGTATCAGTGAACGCCCGAAAGCCTATTTTTGGATACAAAGCCATGGTACTATCCATCTTAGGGATCGGTGTGCTTTCTTTCATCGTTTGGGCTCACCACATGTTTGTCTCAGGAATGAATCCCTTCCTCGGTACAGTCTTTATGATTTTCACCTTGGTGATTGCGGTTCCTTCGGCGATTAAGGCATTTAATTACATTGCCACGCTTTATAAAGGAAATATCCACTTTACGCCAGCCATGCTATTCGCTATTGGCTTGGTTTCCTTCTTTATCACAGGAGGAATTACAGGAATCTTTCTTGGAAACGCGGCTTTGGATATCCCTCTTCACGATACCTATTTCGTAACAGCACACTTCCATATTGTGATGGGAAGCGCCTCCGCATTTGGATTATTTGCAGGGGTGTACCACTGGTTTCCCAAGATGTTTGGGCGCATGATGAACAGACGCTTGGGTTACATCCACTTCTGGTTGACATTCATTGCGTTATATCTAGTATTCTTCCCAATGCATTATATGGGAATGGGAGGGGTTCCTAGACACTACTATTCTATTACAGCCTTTAACATGTTTGAAGGGTTTATGGATATCCAGGTGTTTATTACTGCTGCGGCAATTTTTGGATTCCTGGCTCAATTCTTTTTCCTATACAATTTCTTCTACAGTATCTTCTATGGAAAGAAAGCTTCTGCAAATCCATGGAAAGCCAATACCTTGGAGTGGACAACTCCCAGGGTTCCTGGACACGGAAACTGGCCTGGAGACATACCACCGGTTTATCGCTGGCCCTATGACTACAGCAAACCTGGAATTAAAGAAGATTATCTCCCCCAGCACATTCCTGATCAGGAAGTAGAATACGAAGAAGGATACATCATTCCAGAAGTTGACCCGAAAAAGATACCTGTTGAAATTGAAAAGAAAGAAATAGAGGAAGGGTAAGTGGTATAGTTGAGTAGTCCACTGCTTGTGAATCCTGATGACATTTCAGGAAATTACTTCGGATCAGTTGACTATCGACTATGGATTAAACCTGGAAATGATTCAAGAAGATATACGCAAAGCACCTATTGTAAGGCTCTATCGCAAATTTGCGGTACTTACAATAGGTGCTGTTGTATTGCTGATAGGAATCGGTGGGATAGTGAGAACTACAGGGTCTGGCATGGGTTGCCCCGATTGGCCAAAGTGCTTTGGGAGTTGGATTCCTCCTACCGATGTTAGCCAACTTCCACCCAATTACCAGGAAATTTATAAGGACCATGGATATGCATCTATGGAATTCAACGCCGTAAAAACCTGGATAGAATATATCAACCGGCTTATTGGGGTATTGATCGGGCTAGTTACCCTTGTTACAGCGGCTATTTCCCTGAGGCTCCGAAAAATGCTCCCACAGGTAACTCGTATGAGTGTACTGGCTTTGTTCATGGTTATAGTCCAAGGGGGGATAGGGGCTTATGTTGTTCGTACAAACTTGGAAGTAGGATTGATCACTATCCACATGGTAGTAGCCTTAGGAATCCTGGTTTTACTAATTTTAGCTTACCTCCAGAGCAATTATCTGCTAGTCCGCAAAGTACCAACGGAAATCCACGTTCCAAGCGCAGTCTGGGTTATGGGGGGTATTTGTCTGATTTTTCTCTTTACCCAAGTTATTCTAGGAACACAAGTAAGAGAACAGGTAGATATCATCGCCAAACAGCTAGGAGGGGAAAATAGGAATACCTGGATAGCCGAGCTTGGCAACACCTATCACATACACAAATATTTTTATTATGGAGTGCTCGGTGCCTTCATTGCTTTCTACATGTCTCTAAATGCCATTTCAAGAAAATTTAGTTCTCTTAGAATAACCCGTTTTGTAATGGGGCTTCTGTTGGTAGGGGAAATTGCACTGGGGATAGGAATGCACCACATGGGGATTCCGCCTTGGATACAGCCTTTACATTTATTGTTTGCCACTTGTTTAGTCGGGTTGAATGTCTATCTACTAGGTTTATTGGCTCAAATTAGAGCAAGAAAGTTTCAGGAACTGATTTTAGAAGAAATATGAGGAACTCTGTAAGCATACACTCCCGTCGATATTGGTCATTTCTTTCTAGTAGAGTACGCGCTTATATTGCTTTACTTAAAGTTAGATTGACGCTCTTAGTAGCTATATCTGCTGGCTTTGGGTATACACTTGCTGCTGGGGAGAGCTTCTCATGGCTTTTTTTTGCGGCAATTTCCCTAGGAGGATTTTTGATTACAGGAGCCTCTAATGTATTGAATCAGGTATTTGAAAAAGAATACGACGCCAAAATGCAGCGCACGGCGTCACGTCCGGTACCGACTGAAAAAGTGAATCAAACGGAGGCGATTATTTACGCTCTATTTTTATGTGTGGTAGGTATGTGGCTAATAGGCTACTTTTTCAACCTACCTGCTGCCCTGTTGGGAATAATTGGTTTACTCTCCTACGCTTTTGTCTATACGCCAATGAAGCGACATTCTCCTTTTGCAGTTTTTGTAGGGGCAATTCCCGGAGCACTCCCTCCCTTGATTGGATGGGTTGCAGTTACAGGAGCTATAGATAGAGCAGGACTCATTTTATTCGCTTTTCAATTTTTCTGGCAATTTCCACACTTCTGGGCGATCGCATGGTTGGCAGATGCTGATTATAGGAAAGCAGGCTTCCGCCTTCTTCCTTCTGGAGAAGGGAAGGGAAGCTCCTCTTCTCGGCTTATTTTGATATACGCTATGATCTTGCTGCCTTTGCTAATCTTGCCATTACATACAGGTATGCTAAACCAATTGGGGCTTATTGGGTTAGGGATGATAGGAGTCTTATATGCTTTGCCAGCTTGGAGGTTACATAACAGTCAGGAAGATAAACACGCAAAGCAACTACTATTCGCCTCTTTCTTTTATTTGCCTATAATGCAACTTATATTTTTAGTATGTCATTGAGTATTCAAGAAAGAAAATATATCATCCACCCTCATAAATTCCTGATGTGGCTGTTTTTAGTTACAGTTACTATGGCCTTTGCTGGATGGACCAGTGCATATGTAGTGCAAATGTCTTTCTTGAGGCCAGAAGAGCGCATCATTTTTCAACTGCCAGATCTTCTCTGGAATAACCTTGCAGTTATCCTTTTTGGCAGTATTACCATGCAGTATACACTTTGGGCGACCCGAAGAGGAGAGTATCAGAAAGCTTGGATTAGTATGGCCCTAACTGCTTTGATTGGTGTACTATTTCTGATTGGGCAATTCGAGGCATGGAAGCTCGTGGCAGCAGATCTACCCCCTGTAGATGCTAGAAGAAAAGATAACCTTATAGCCTATTTCTATTTGTTTGTATTGGTGCATGGTGCACATATCATCGCAGCCATCATTACCGCTGCTGTCACTGCCATACGGATCTATAGAAGGCGCCTGTCTGAGGTCCGACTTGTACGTACAACCGAATTGACCCTTATATTTTGGCACTTTCTTACGGTTATTTGGGTCTATCTATTTGTCTTCTTGCAGGTTACCCAACAGTAACCTCCCTAAATTCCCCCTTTTTTATCTAGCCATTTCATCGGTACAATACCCTTTTAAATAGCAAATATTTCCTATTTGCTTGGTATTCAGACCGTGTATCTCCCCTTCCTTCCTATTTGGCCATTCTTCCTAACAAGTGACCCCTTTATCTTACATGCTATGTATAGATGTAAGGGAAGAATATAATTCAATAAAATTTATTATGCATGTATAATTAATTTGCAATTGAAAAATAAAGATATGCTTCTATCTGTTAAAAGAAATAGTTAATGGAAAGAAGTGTAATTGGACATTAACGATAAACTAACACTAGCTGGCAACATCTTCCCTTCAAAATGGAATTCTGCATGTATGTGAAGTCGCTTTCCGACTCTTGTGGATATAACCTTTTGTAAAGGAAGATATAAATATGACCCTCATGAAAATTTTTACGAAATTTTTATACGTAAACCTTCTAAGCTACTGTTTTCTTCTTCCCTTTCTTGCAAGTGGCCAGACGGCCAATTTACGATTTTCTCCTTCCCTGGACTGCCAAAATGGGCAGTACGCTGCAACTATGCAGATTCAGGCAGCAAATACTACCGTATTTCGACTGGGAACCTCTTCCATTCTAGTTAGTTACAATGCTGCAGCCCTTCAATTTGCCAGCTATAGTTCACTTAGATTTAATGGAGGCGATTTGTGTGTAGTCGGAGCAGCTCCAGCCTGGGAGGAGCACGCTTTTGACGGGACCTCAGTAGCAGGGACGTCTAATCTGACGATGGTCTTGAACAGCGAGATGTTTAGTTGCCCAGATGTGACAGATGCGGGATGGGTAGATATCGGAACAATTCTTTTTAATGTTTTGGATAGCACAGCAAGCCCTGATTTGGGCTTTGATATAGGTGGCACAAATTTCAATGTAGACCAACCCAATGATGGGACCGTTACAGTAGGACAAGGAACCTATGAAGGAATCAGTGGGAACGTTTTGGTTTGTTCTAGTAATACTAGTCCAACGGCTAGCTTCACTGCTACTCCTACCTCAGGAGCTGCTCCTTTAACGGTAGCATTTGATGGGAGTGCCTCAACTGACCCAGATGGAACCATCACGAGGTATGCTTGGATATTTGGTGATGGTACAGTGGATACCAGTCTTACGGCAACAGCAACGCCTTCACATACCTATGCTACTGCAGGTACTTACCTAGCTCAACTGATTGTAACCGATGACAGTGCAGCTAAGGATACAGCCGATGTACAAATTGTGGTCAATGCTTCTAACATAAGACCAACAGCCAATGTTACGGCAAATCCTACAACAGGAACATTCCCTCTGGCAGTTTCCTTCGATGGGACGGGTTCTACTGATTCAGATGGAACTATCACGAGGTATGCTTGGATATTTGGGGATGGTACAGTGGATACCAGTCTTACTGCCTCGGCAACTCCTACACATACCTACACTGTGGCTGGGACCTATCAGGCTCAGCTCATCGTCACAGATGATAGTACGGGTAAAGATACCGCAGATGTACAAATCGTTGTTAATGCAACAAACATAAGACCAACAGCTAGCGTTACGGCAAACCCCACAACAGGAACAGCCCCTCTAGCAGTTACCTTCG
>JBCCTX010000012.1:0-50382 GCA_039197765.1 Bacteroidota bacterium | reverse complement strand
GCTGTAAGTAAACTGGTCTGTATCATGGTTCTGTTAGTTGCCGCTCAAAATACTTTGTCCCTTCAATGGGATTGTACCGGTAAGGATCGATTTCATAAAAGCCAACGGATTTGTACAGGCTAATCGCCGAATTCATCGTGGGAAGGGTATCTAAGCGCATCGTTTGATACCCCAATTGCCTTCCAACTACTATCGATTTTTTGAGGAGACGCTTGCCCAAGCCATAGCCTCGGTACCGCGTGTGTATATACATCCGTTTGAGTTCACAGACCTTACCATCCCACTTTCTAATACCAAAACAACCTACGGGTTCTTCCTTTTCCCCAATTACAATATATAGGCAGCCGGAAGGCTTCCCGTATTGTTCTTGAATGCGTTCCATCTCCTCCTCAAAGTTCTGGAAGGAAAGGTCTACTTGTAGCTCTCTTGCATATTCTTCAAATAGCACTTTCCCCATTTCATAAGCTTTAGGGGTACGCGCTTCTTGTATGGAAACTTCATGTGCGTTCATAGCAAGTTAACCTATCATTCTATTTGGTTCTCTCTGAAAAAGAATGCGGAGCTTTCCTTTGCTGCAATTCCTTAGGAAGACTCCGCTAGTTGTTTGACATTTTCAAGTACCTGGGGGAGCATTTTCCGAAATTTCCCCCCAAAGGCCTTTGCAAATATTCCTTTTGTCAGTCCCTTAAACCATACCTCATGGGTAAATAGGGTTTTGCCATTTTCAGAAGTAAGATAGCGCTTTACATAGAGGCTTCCTAGGGGTAAACGGGTTTTGTAGGTATAAGAACTGCCCTCAGCATACGCAACTACCTCAAATGTAGATTTTCTACCTTCTAAGCTGATAATTACTCCCTTTTGGCCTAGCTGAAAATCCCCTTCCATTTCTGCATCCTTGAGACCTGTATCCCAATCTTTCCAGCGCGCTACATCTGTCCAAACACGCCAGATTTTATCAGGAGATGCGGAAGTTTCCAGTGTGTACCAAAAGTGCCTGTCTGTTGCTTGCCTATCTTGAGATGAAGCATTTAGGGTGAGTAGTACAATCATAAGCGTAAGTGTTGATCGCATTATTTTTTATTCAAACATCGCGATCAAAGGCTCCACTCCACTTCACCTATGTTAACTTCCGCTGGTCTACCAGGAACTTCTTTCGAATCCTACTGAGGGATTGGGGTGCAATTCCTAGGTAACTCGCTATGTATTTTTGAGGGGCTTTTTGTAAAATGATATCGTTTGTTTCGATCATTTCGATATAGCGCGCTTCTGCTGTCTGATTCTGTATGGCTTCCAGGATCTCCTCTGTAGAGTATTGGACTTCCTGAATGAGTTTTCTTACAAATTCACTCCAACTAGGAAGTCTTAGCAATCCAAAGGCATCTTGCTTGTCCATCTCCCAGACAATTGCCTCTTCTAGTACCTCAATGTTGTCATTCGAAGGTATCTCCTTGGTAAGGCTCCGTTGTGAGGTAAAGCAGTAGGGAGGTTCTGTAAAGTACTTGGTTACTTCGACCCCATCACGGTTGATCCAATACCTTAGAAAGCCATCTTCCAAAAAGTACAGTTTTCTACATATTTGGCCTCCTTTGAGGATTAGTTCTCCAACAGAATATTCCTTTCTACTCAAAGCTGAACATACTAATGTCCAGTCTTTATCTGATAAATCTGAGTAGGTTCTAATGTATCTTCTAAATGGATGCATGGTTTCTGAAAAGAGTCGCAGGGAATGCTACTTCGGGCACTCAATGTAACACCCCATTTCTTCATATAACTAATTGTAGCAGCACGTTTGTTTTGCTGCTGAAAATTGGATTTCGCAATTCTATTTGTTGACTAGGGTTTGGGAAAATATTCCCAACAATTAGGAGAAATGGAATTCACATTGTATACTTGTACTATATAACTATTACAATAGTGTAATAATACAATGATAAAATTCTCATTAGATCCTAAGAGCGGCATTCCTTTCTATCGACAAATCATCGATCAGATTAAGTTTGGAATTGCCACTGGGAATCTAAAAATAGGAGAACAATTACCGACCGTAAGGTCTCTCGCCGTGGAGCTTAAAGTGAATCTAAACACAGTCGCGAAGGCATATAAAGAATTGGAAATTCAAGATGTCCTCGAAACCCAGCAAGGTACGGGTACCTTCATCAGCAAGGTTGAAATCCAGCTTTCAGAAAAAGAAAAAAAGAAAAAACTAGCGGACATCTGTAAAGAGTTTAGCACCATCGCATTTAGCTACGGCTTCTCGGTGGAAGAAATGATTGAGCAACTCCGTAAAGAGACTGATGGGAGATGAGAGATAGTATGGTGTTGATTACCCCATAGATAAGTTTGTATAAATGAAATTTATTATATCCGAGTCTAAAAAGAATAAATTATCTGACATGAAACTGAGAACAATAACAAATGGAGCGTTCAATCGGGTTTCTCTGACAGTATTGATGATTTTGCTGAGCGTTCTGGCCTATTTGTATTACCTACAAAAGATTGAACCCATTACGCTAATTGTTCTCGTTGTATTATCTATCTACCTCAGTAGTTCCATCCAAATTTCAGATCAATGGGAAAAAGCTGTATTACTTAGGATGGGTAGGTACAAAGGCCTTCGGGGACCTGGATTATTTTTGATTTTTCCTGTGATCGAACGGGTGGACAGGCACATAGACCAACGCGTCCGGGTTACAGATTTCTTGGCTGAGCAAGCATTGACCAAAGATACCGTACCGGTGAATGTGGATGCAGTCGTTTATTGGACCGTATGGGATGTGGAAAAAGCGGCTCTTGAAGTCCAGGAGTACTCCACTGCAATTGCCTATGTAGCTCAAACCAGTCTACAGGATATTATTGGAAAATATGGATTGGCAGAACTCCTTCAGGACCGAGAGAAAATAGCAGAGGAACTACAACAGATATTGGGGCACAATACGAATCCCTGGGGTATTACCTGTCAGAATGTTGGGATAAAGGATATTGTCATTCCTCCAGCGCTTGCTGACGCAATGAGTAAGGAAGCACAGGCAGAACGCGAAAGAAGGGCTCGTGTAATACTCGGTACAGCTGAAACAGAAATAGCCGAGAAATTTGCCCAAGCTAGTGAACAGTATAGCGATAATCCCGTCGCCCTACACCTCAGAGGCATGAATATGCTGTTTGAGGGGCTAAAAGAAAAAGGTTCTATGGTCATTGTACCAAGCTCGGCATTAGATACCATGAACCTGGGAGCTATTGGTGGGCTTGCCTCTTTGGCAAAAACAGCAAAATCTGAAAAAATAGAAGAGGGAAATAGTTCGACTGATCTTTCCACCTAACAAAGAACTTCTCAACACAAACATCATGAAAATACTTATCAAGCTTTTGGGAGCTGTCCTGATCTATTCACTATCAGGGAAAATAAATAGGAAGAAACAGACAATTGAAGCATAAACCAATCCTTATGACACTATTCATTTCTCTTTTCGCTTTTTCCCTTTCCCAAGCTCCTCTTCAAAGTAGAGAGGATATTAAAGGGAAATACTATGCGAAGCCATCAAAATTTACAGATAAAAAACCATTTATTCATCCTCCTCAAATTAAGAAAGAAACAAAATGAACTACAGATAATCCTCTCAAAAATTCTAACGCTTAAAATTTTCTTTCGTTACACTCCCCCATTTATTCATCTCTACTAGAATCGGTAGAATTCCTTTTCCAAAATCTGTCAACCGATATTCTACCCGCAGTGGTACTTCATCAAAAATTTCTTTTTTGATCACTCCATCAGATTCCAATTCAGAAACCGTGTTCGCAAGCATTTTATCACTAATGTAAGGCAACGCTTCTTTTAATAGTTTAAACCTAGTCTTGCCCTCATTTATTTTCCACAATACAGCTGGCTTCCAACGCTTACCAATGAAGCGAAGCGTAGTCATAAACGGACAATCATATTCCAAGAACTTTTCATTTTCGAAATTTGAAGAGGTTTTTTTTCTCATACTAACCAATTTGTTAGTTACATACTGTTTGGTTATACAATTTCAAGTCTACAACTTTGATTTCAACCAAACAATAAAACACAAATTGCATGAAAATTAGTTTTATAGGTGCCGGGAATGTTGCATCAAGTCTTGGAAACCTTCTTAGTCAGGCAGGTCATTCTGTGCAGTATGGAGTTCCCCACCCAACCGAAGATCAGGTATCTGTTCAAGCGGCTTGTCAGTATGGGGAAGTTATTTGTTTTGCCATTCCTTTTTCAGCTATGGGAGATGTATTAACAGCACACCAAGAAATACTAGCGGGAAAGATTGTTGTGGATATTACCAATGCAATTCACTTGGAAGATTGGTCTCCAGTATTCTTGGGAGAAGATAGTGGGGGAGAACAAACAGCTCGCATGCTGCCAAAAAGTAAGGTTGTAAAAGCCTTTAATACCATATTTGCCGATGTTATGAAAGTAGATAGACAAGTATTCAAGGGCCAAAAATTGACTGCCTTCATCGCTTCAGATGATAAGGAAGCTGCGACTACTGTTAAAATTTTGGCTGATGAAGCAGGTTTTGATGGGTTTATTGTAGGAGGTATTATACATGCCCGGCACCTGGAGGCCATGGCTCATCTCAATATCGCAATTGCCCTAAGTGGAGGGGGGACAGATGCGGGATTTACCTATTTCCAGAGGAAATAAAAACTTTTTGTCCTAATTGATTGATTGCTAAAACTTATCTCCTCAATACCGCGAACTATATATCCAATGGTCCGCCCGTTCCCAAGCTTTCTGAAAGCGTTCTTCCACTTCTGAAGTCTCCTTTCCTTGGGCTTTTAAGGCTTGCCATAGGCCAAATAAGGACCAGCCATTCTTGGGATGGTCGGCCAGCTCTTCTTCGTATGATTTTTCAGCTCCCGAAAAATCCTCTAGCTCCATTTGGGCAGCTCCTAGCCAGTGGCGGGCAGCGAAAGGGATTGGTTCAGGTTCATCATACGCCATGGAGTCTTCAATCATAACTGCTCGCTTAAAAGCTGCCATTCCTTGTTCTCGTTCTTCATTTTCCCAGTAAATCTCTCCTTCGAGAATTCCTCCCAAGACCCTCAAGATATGTCGAGCAGGATGGAATCGGAATTCGGCCTGAGAAGTATCTGCGGCTGTCAATACCCGTTGTAGATATACCCTAGCAAAGTCAGCCTCGCCCGCTTTGAGGTGGGCATAGCCCTTGGCGAAGTCCCACATGCCTCCAGAAATCGTACCCTCCGGCCTATTTTCATGGACCATGATTTCATCGAAGCGACCAAAACGAACAGCCGTTAATACTTCATACATACCGTTATCTGTAGCCTTTGCATAATCCTTAGCTGCCTGCATAGCGATGGCCCCTTGACCATCATAAGAGGCTGAAAACAACAACATATGGAGGTTGTGGCTGGGATAAATAGCAATTCCTTTGCCTTCTTTGGCTTTTTGATCGGATTGCCAGGCTTGTAGGTTGGCACGTACGGAACCGCCCCAATTCCCAATTTCGTTCCAGGTATGGGAAGGCATATGGTTGATATGACTGGCACCGGGAATGGTACTACCCAAATACGCCGCACAGGAGGCACCCAGTTCGGGTTTTTGAGAAGATTCTGTGGCATGGATGTACAAATGACAAGCCCCAGGGTGTTCGATGTTTTCTTCCAAAACCTTTTCCAAAACTGTATGCAGGCGGATTAGGTCTGGGTCTGCTACGTCTCGGGTTCCTCTTCGAGGTTCCAGTAAGAACAAAGCTTCTGCATAGATAGTCGCTACCTCATGGTGATCCGGAAACTGCCGGTATACTTCCTCCATAGCCTGGGCAAAGGCAGTATCCTGTAAGGCTCGGGTTTCGGGGTCATAGTCCTTGATATATCTCATTTGGATGGCTTCTATCAAAGCCCGCTCTAGTTTACTTGCATGTTTTTTAGCCAATTTTCTGGCAGTATGCGCCGCTTCTAAGGCCAAGGGAGCTTTCGCCTTGCTCATGGGTTGGTTTAGGTAAGAACCCAGGGCCCAAGCTTCCCCCCAATAGCAAATGGCACATTCGGGATCGAGCTTGCGGGCTTCGCGAAAGGAACGGGCGGATTCGTTCACTGCAAAGGCATACTTCAATTGCACGCCTTGGTCAAAGTATTGCTGTACTAAGGGATTGACATGATGAATGTTCCAGGAAAAAGGCCCCAAGACTTCGGGATATAAGGGAATCGAATCGTGAAAGGCATCCGGTAATCCATCGTGATTTCCGTGTTGGGAGAAAGAAAGTAAAACAGATAGGGACAAAAAAATGAGTATTAGCCCTTTGCGGAATAGGGACATAGGAGTTTGATTAGGTATAATTATATAATAATTTCCTAATATATAAATCTCCTGTGATTTTTATCCATACATACTCCCTCCAATTCATTGGCGAACGAAAATGAATGCACTGTATGTATATTACAGAAGGGAATTGTCAGCTGTGAAGCGGAAGCCATATTTAATTGGAAAGTCTTTAAGCAACCAAGTTCCTTGGGGCCATTCTGGAGGATTGTATATATCCCTCGCCTAGGCAAACTGAAAGTAAGGGCCAAACATACAGGCGTGCGATAGCTAGATATTTCATGAAAAGCGAATTTTCGTCCCAAGATAGTGATTCTCAGAATTCTGGAAAGGGGATATAGGTATCATCCCCAGGTACTTTGGGAAATTTCTTATCCTTCCAGTCTTGTTTGGCTTGCTGCAATTTTGCTTTGTCGCTTGAAACGAAATTCCACAATAGGTAGGGTTCATCTGATAAGGGCTCTCCTCCAAAAAGTAACAATTGCGTATCTTCCGCTACCAAAATCTCACATGTATCTTTCGTTTTACTGATCAGCATTTGGCCGGCTTCCACCCTTTCTCCTTGCTCTGTAATGGAACCTCTTACGATTACAAAAGCGATTTCCCCTTTCACCTGCCCTCCTAGGTGTAGCGTTGTAGAAGTTTCTGCGTAGACATCAACCATAAACAGGGGTGAAAATCCTTGCAGGGGCGCAGATCTCCCAAAGGCATTTCCCGCTACTAACTTGCACTCCAAGGTATCTTCTTTCCAGGTAGGGATGTGCGTATGGGAATAGTATTGGAACTCGGGATCCATGTCCTCCAGTTCCTTGGGTAAGGCCACCCAAATCTGATAGCCATGCATAGTAAATGCTTCTCCGCCTCTTTTGTGAGCAGGGGTACGCTCCGTATGGGTACAGCCTCTTCCCGACGTCATGAACCCTACGTCTCCTATGCCTATATTCTGCACATTTCCCATGCTGTCTCGATGCTCTACTTCTCCTTCAAAGAGATAGGTAAGGGTACTCAAGCCAATATGGGGGTGTTGATCCACATCTGCGTATTGGCCTTTCCCCAGGGTCGCAGGTCCCATGTGATCAATAAAGGTAAAGGGTCCGACCTGCCGCTTTTTGCGAAAGGGAAGCAAGCGTCCCACCATGAAGCCGCCCAGGTCTGCTTGCCGTTCATCAACGAGGAGTTTATTGTTTGCCATAGTATGCTATGATGGAGGTTTCAAACCAGGGTAGGTCTCTTCCATTATTTTTACATCTTCCTGCTTAATAGCAATTCCAGGATTTATATATAAGCAAAGTTTGGAAATAGATTTTATTTAATAGCTTGTGAAGTTCGAGATTCAATTCAGTGTGTGATTAAGCCAAGTAAATATTTCGTTCCACATCCTTTCGATATTTTTCGGAGCATTAATATTGTGCCCTTCCCCCCAGAATCTAACGAATCTTGCCTTTTTGCCTTGCCGATATAAATGGGTAAATATTTCTTCTCCCTGTTCGATAGAAACGAAGTCTTTATCCCCTTGAATTATCATCAAGGGGGTCTCTATGTTTTGGGTATACATTACTGGACTGTTTTTGAGGTATTTTTCTTGATTGTTGAAAGGAGGAACCCCAAAACTACCAGCGCCAGATTCAGAGGCTCGTAACCTGCCGACATTTTCAAAGGGGTTTTCAGTATATCTGTATCTGACATCAAAGTTTCCATAAAAACTCAAATGGTTCCCGTATCCTGCTATAGCTATGGCACTTTTGAATAGATTGACCTGTGTGAGCATTGCATAGACCAAATATCCACCATGGCTGAGCCCCATAATCGCTACTTTCTCTGGATGGAGGTTTTTCTTTTTGAGTGCCGCTTGAGTTGCTGGGACCACAAAGCCCGGATACTCAAAAAACTCATCCGTGCTTTCGGTATCAATGGTGGGCAGTAATACATGGTAGCCCTTTGAAGCGAGGATAAGGGGGTTTAGAAAATTTTCCGAATGGCGGTAATCTCTCTGTAATGCACGCGTGCCGATAATGGTTCCTGGATAACAGTTTACGACTAGGCCCTTGCTTTCTTTGGAATTTGGATTGATCAGTAAAGCCTGTCTTTCTATGCCTTTTTCATCTTCAAAAGAAATTAGTTCCTTTTTATAGGGTGTGATCTCTTTTATCCATTCGTTATATGAGACAACTATTTCTTCTTTTTCCCTTTTGAGGAGTTTTATATGCCGCCCTAATCCATCCCTTATTTCCACTAGGATAATTGATGAATCACTATTTACAGCAAGCATTCTTCCATCGATTTTTGGGCGTTGGAAGACTTGGCTGGGTGGATCAGAAACAAGGGTCTTAGCTGTTTCAGAATCGAACTGAACCCAGCCTTCGCTAGATTTTAAGTATATCTCCCCCTCATAGACTTCAACTGCTGAGAATATCTTTGGAAATTCTTTAAACAAGAGCTGTTTAACATCTATATATCCGGTGTATTGCCGTGCTGAATTTCTCGTGATCATATAATTCCCATCTTTACCCCAGAAGTGCAGCTGTCTTCCCACGGATGCATAAGCGTCCAAGGTGTCAACACCTATGAAGTAGCTAGCTCCCCGATTCACATCAATGATTCCAGCCTGATGATAAAAGTTCCAAGCCGAGGTAATTAAATCGATATCACCCAACCTTTTTCCACCCTTCCTTTTTACGACAAATAATGCCTCCTTCTGAGGGGAAAGCAAAACGTGCCTAAAGTATCCCCTATCCAGAAGGGTTAGCTCTCGATTTACAACATTAAATTTGACCAATTGAGCATTTTCATCTGTTCTATACTGGTAAAGGGAATCCGTGTCCAGTAAGGAAGCGGTTGATGCTGTATTATATTTTGCATGGTTCCAATCCCTTGTGATCGTTTCTAATGGCAAATAGTCCATTTGAAAGGTATTATAGGATTTACCTTGGGAAAGTAGGCTTACTACTAGGTTTTCAGCATCGACCCATAGATAAGGGTCATTTAATCCAGATTCTCCCTGGTAGGTCTTTGTCATTAGGTTCACGCCTCTATCACTAACCTCAATAAAGTCATTAGAATCTATATTGAATACATAGGCTTTGATATTATCTTCTCCCTTCGTTGAAAGTAGGGCCATCTTTTTACTATCTGGAGCCCATACAGGATTCCAAAAGCTGGATGAATCTAGCTGGCCATCAAGTATTTTTCTGATCATGGTAGACTCCAGGTCCAATAGCCAAATGTCTTTTCTATAACTTACCCCTCTGTAGCTAAAGATATTTGCTTCCTTCTTGGGTCTTTCTATCACAATGGCTGCATATTTTGAGTCAGGGGATATAGCAGCCGATAAGACGTTGTGCTGCTCAAACAGATCTTTTACCTGAAAATCTCTTGGTTCTTGGCCATAGGACTGTTCCCCAATCACCATTAGTGAAACAATAATTAAAAACTTCTTCATGGATATGGATGCGTTTAACCTGTTCTTAATCTATTGATTGTAGATTGAAGGGGGGCCTTTCACTTGAAGCGAATGGTCTGGGTTAAATCATCTTTCCTCGTCCCCCTCTTTTAACTGATTTATTTTATCAGTTGCCTCGGCAATCCCTGGGGAAATTTGGTATGCGACATAAATATCCTTTACCTCTTTCCAAATACGAAGCGCACGCCCGTATAATTTCCTTTTTTCTAATAGCAAGGCATAGCTACGTAGGGCATTTGCAAGGTCCCCATTGTATACATTTAGATCCTTCTTGTACACTCCTAAAGCGCTAAGGTAATCTCTTTCAGAGGAGTCAAGTCGACCCAATTCGCTTTGAATATCTCCCCTATGTCGAATGGCGTGAGCCAATCGATCTAAGTTTTTCGCTTGGGTGTATTGGGCGACTGATTCATTGCTGAAGGCTAAGGCTTCCTCTAAGTTTTGACGATCGTATTCATGCTGCATATAGATATGGTATATTCTTCCCAATAGATTAAAATCATCAGGTTGGCAAAGATTCTGGGCCTTTCCCAAAAGCGTCTTTGATTCATCATACTTGCCCTCAGTCCTCAACCGCCAGGCTTCTTGTAGCATATGTTTAATTTCTACATCAGGTGTCACAGCTCATGTGTTTTATAAGTAAATCCCTAACTGGGATTACGCATATTATCAAGGTTAAGGTTCAGCTAATTCTTTTTTGGCTTTTTCTAGGTTCTCTCTATAAATGGATAAACTGGGATCTTCGTTTGCAGTTCCTATGTCCACGGCACTTTGATAGTTCTCAATAGCTTGTTGAAGCTTTCCATTTACTAACAAGGACTCTGCATAACTATCGTAGGTATTGGCCGAGTTTGGATACAACATCATATTCGCCTTAAAAATTACCTCTGCTGTGTGGGGGCGCTTTTTTCCTCCAAGCATTTCATATCCCATGCTATTCACAACAGACTCATTGATCAATCCCACTTGGTGGCATTGTTCAAAGGTACGGATAATCAGGGTATCAGATTGACTTGGCGTAAATCCTTCTATGGCCAACTCCATCTTTTTCAACAGGACTTCATAGGAAGCTATGAGCTGTGATCTATGCTGTTTGGCGGCACCTTTAGCCAAGGCTTTTGCCTTCTTAAAGGCATCTTCACTTTGGGTTGTAATATGGGGAATGACCCCCACCTTTTCCCAACTCGTCTGAGTAACAGCGTTGAAAGTTTCGCATACGGCTACCTGGAGGACCAATTCCTTAGAAATTCGGAAAATTGTGGATCCATTTCCTCCTCCTGCGGTTGTATCTCCAATGACCGTTGCTCGGTCGAGATGCTTCAATATGTAGGCAAAGGATTCTGCGGCGGATCCCGTTCCCTCATTTACTAGAATAAATAGGGGTAGCTCTTCCATTTTATTCCCCGGGACCTGTTCCGTAGTATAGATACTCGTAGTTCTGTCTTGGTATCTACAGTAGTATTCCTGGAGTTTGAAAGATTTACCCCCCAGGAAGTAACTTGAGAGAAATGCTACAATATCTTCGAATCCTCCGGGGTTATCTCGCAGGTCTATGATCAGGGCATCTGTATTTTGTAGTAATTTCATGGAAGCGCTTAGCCTTTCCCTGGCCTGTTCGAAGAACGTCCATTTGGTGAAATGGGCAATCCTTAGGTAGCCGATGTTGTCTTCCAAGATTTTAGTCTCAGTATAGCCATAGTTACTGACTTCTCCCCATTTATCTGTCTTAAGGGAGAGCAGGGTCTCTCGTGGTACTTCTCTTTCAAGGTCGTAATAAGCCGACATATGGACATCGCCACTTACGGTCCTCAAATCCCATGTAAGTTGTTTACCAAACTCCTGATAGGTCATTTTATCGTATCCTCCCTGTCCTTCTTTTTCCCTTATTACGCTTGCCATTTCAGCTCCCATTTCAGCCGAAATGTAATTCTGCTCAAGCATGTTTGCAATAGAATCTATATGGGCTCCTAGGACTTCCTTTGCGATGTGGGGGGTTTCTGCTGTCTGAGCCTGGACAAAAGATAGGGTAAGGGAAATGCACCCTATAGTCCAAATGTAGCGGGATATTTGTTTCATTTTCTTGGGTTAAGGTTATTTCCCCAAGAAAAGAGATCCTAATTTCCCAAAATAGAATGATGTTAGCCTCAATCCTAAGTCTTCACTGGACAAGACTAAGTTCTTCAATTGGTGAGCCTACTTCTGGCACATATTCGAGGATTTCTCCAGGCTGACAATCCAATGCTTCGCAAATAGCCGCTAAGGTAGAAAAGCGAATGGCCCGAACCTTCCCTGTTTTTAATAAGGAGAGGTTCTTCATGGAAATATCAATTTTCTCCGAAAGGGCAGTCAAAGTCATTTTTCGCTGAGCCAGAACAACGTCTAAGTTCACTATGATAGGCATATTACACTGTTAAATTTTCATTTTCCTGCAAAACGGAACCTCGTCTAAATACTTCCCCGATTGCCAGAATAGTGATCCCTAATATAAGTATCGCAAAATTCAAGTCTGTCCATCCTATAGGGGCTATTTCGATACCTTGAATGTCCATATTTTTAACGACCGTATGGCTGAAAAATAGGGAAAGGAAAAAACGATACAACTCTCCACCAATAACCAAAAAGCCCATCTGCGTAATCCTAGATAGGTTCTCTGTGCCAAAAGGGTTTGTTTTTATACTTGCCAAGATATGGAACAGCAAGTAATTACATAGAAATCCAATGATGTAAATCCCCAAAATCCCTAGATATTGCATGTTTCGAAAAAAAACTTTGCCCTCCGTTGGATTTACTTGAATATATACCTTTGTGTACTTAATGTGTGTAGCCTTAAACACATCGTCTTTATAAGTCACCCGATCTGTTATGTCTTCGCTTTTCATTTTGATAGGAACCCTCCAAATGGTCTCTTTCAGTGGGGTATTTTCAGGTTTAAAAATCGAGGTTACCACAGAGAAGGACAGGATAACAAAGGCAAGTGAGATCGCCAATAATGAAATGAATGTAATGACGAGAACGATATTTAGGGGGAACCATTTCATATCTACACATTTTGACTCTTAAGGTAATTAATTTTACTTTAAAAGTAAAATTTATCCCTTTTTTACTTTTTGATAAGATTCTTCTGAATTTCTTGTACCATTAGTTCCCTAGTTGTTTCAATGTGATTTTCCTCAATGATATAGTCTGGAATAACCCCTATGTGTTCCCAGTTTGTTTTTGTCTTGGGGTTAATTGGGGCCGCCGTAGATATAGAAAGCCTAAAGTTTTCATTTAAGGGATAGAAGCTATTCATATGTGCAGCTCCTGCAGTCTGTTGACCCATAACTTTTGCTTTTCCAAATGCCTGAAGGGTATAGGCAAAAAACTCAGCCGCAGAACCGGTCTTCCCATCCGTAAGGATATACAAAGGCGTGTTTACCCGGAGTTTACCATATACCAAGTCAGAGCTATAGGCTTTATCAGGAAATTGATCCACTCTTGAAAAGATAGTGGTAGAAATATGTGTGGGGCCTCCATCAAAATAATGGTTCAATATATAATCCATCAAGCCTCCGTAGCCCCCTCCGTTACCTCTTATGTCGATGATGAGTCCTTCCGTATTTTCCACAAGTTTCATCGCAGCTACTGCTGTAGGCATTCCTCTTTTTGGATGCATAAACTCAACTATCTTGATATATCCAATATTATCTGGGAGTATCTTTACTTCCGTAAAGCCATAATTTTTTGCGATTAGATTGGGAATCTGTTCGATGATGCGGGTTATTTCTTCTGTGGTCAATTTTTGTGCGTATACTAAGGAATCTGCCATGAGGCAAATGATGAACAAGGATAGTTGTATGAATTTCATGGGAAATTAGGTGATAGGTGCAAACCGTAGAGGGCTATTTCCTCTATTCATCGTATTTCCCCAAATAAGGAGATCCTTCTGCTTGAAAATAGAATGATTTTAGCCTTATGCTGTAGGCTTAATACTTGCGAAACTCTTTGGGCAGGAAGCCTGTGTAGGACTTGAAGTTTCGGATAAAGTGGCTTTGATCGGCAAAGCCACTCTGCAAGGCAATCTGGGTGAGAGGTTCCCGAGAGGTCTTTATTAAGCCAATACTCCTCTCAATTTTCAGCTTACGCCGGTATTCGCCTAAGGTACAGCCAAAATACTTTCTGAAATTTTTTGAAATTGTAACCGCATGTACCTGAAGGGTTTGTGCTATGTCCGAAAGACTGATCTCATGGTTCCAGTTATCTTCTAGGAACTGAGTAATTTGCTGTACCCAAATGGGGGGATTTTTCGTAGATGTAATTCTATCTGCTTCAGACACCAATTCAAGGAGTAAGGAATTAACCGCGAGGCAGCTATCCAGTTCATTAATCGACACTTCTTGCTGTATCTTTAACATCAATGACTTGGCATTGATAGCCTGGTTTAAAGCTACTCTGATCTCATTTTCCGTAGTATGGTATTTCCGCAAGAAAGCTGGCCCAATTTCAATATTGATTCCTTTAGATATCGGTTCGTGGGTTATCCATCGGTGCATTTCCCCAGCGTGATAGAAAAATATGCTCCCTCCTTTGTCTGCGTACTTGGTCGTTTTCTTTGTATCGGCTTTTCCACCTTGAAAGACTAAGCAAAAATGGAGGTTTTCGTGTGCATGCCAGTTTGGATCATTCTGCTTTAGGGAATACCCTATATGGGTGATGATCACGTCCTCTATTTGGGCTTGAAGGACAACTTCTCCTGCATATTCCCCACTAGATAGGATCTCCATATTATTTAGGTTTTCCTTTTGTTATGTTCGTTTCCGTCTATAGATATTTTGAACGATTTGATCCAAGTATACTGTTGACGCTACATGTTCATATACCAAAGGCTTGGATAAGTCTCCGAATAGAGGAAAGCCTCCACCTAATACAATAGGAATCGTCGTAATCCTAAATTCGTCGATCAAATCTTCTTTGAGAAAGTTCTGAATAGTTGTACCCCCATCGATGTAGAGTTTTCGATATCCTTTTTCATGAACTTTACGGAGGATTTTCTGTGGGGTTCCTTTCATTAGGCTCACCTTCTCATGCAGTTCTTCCGGTACAGTATGAAGGGTATGGGATAAAACAAATACGTGTTTAGGGTAGGGCCATTCACCTGGAAATTTGCATACTACCTCAAAGGTAGTTCTGCCCATAACAATGGCATCTATCTCCTGCATAAGGTCTGCGAAGCCCATTTCGATATTACCTGGATTGGGAATGAGTTCTAACCAATCCAGCTCCCCATTTTTTCCTGCTATATATCCGTCTAAGCTTTTTGCGATAAATACAATATTCTTTTTCTCCATAAGTATGGATTTGCAATCCTTTATTTAACACGTAATCTCAATTGAGAAGTTTACCAGTAAAAAGGGTCCTAAGAAATCATCTTATCCAAAATTGCATGGACATGGATGCGGGTTGTGTCGAATACTTTGAGCGTATCAAAATCCCCTTGTTGTAGTATCAAAGGAAGTTCCGTCCCTCCTAGGATAATTCCCTCGATATTTTTCTGGGTCTCCAATTTCTTTACAATTTGGATGAGCTGGGATTTTGTCTCAGGAATTATCTGTTTGAAGACCAATTCTCCCATGTATTTCTCATGGACATATGCTTGATCTTCCTCATTTGGCGTGTATATCTCCAGTCCATATTTCTCCCCTACTTCCTGGTAAAACCCTTTACTCATGGTAGATTTTGTCCCCAGTAATCCTACTGTTCTTACCCCTGCTTCAAGCACGTATTTACAGGTCTCTTCCACAATACTGATTAAGGGTACGCTGACGGATTTTGCCAGTCGATCGAAAACTAAATGGGGAGTATTTGAGGCTAGAGCCACATAGTCTACTTGAGATACTTCCAGGACATTAATTTTTCTCTTGAGCAGCTCTACCAAAGCATCTAATTCATCCTTAAATACCAGATCGAGCATTTCTGTCATGTTGATGCTGTGTATGAGCACCTCAGGATATTGGT
The DNA here is from genome assembly GCA_039197765.1 of Bacteroidota bacterium. Lineage (GTDB taxonomy): Bacteria > Bacteroidota > Bacteroidia > J057 > J057 > JBCCTX01. The sequence goes on along the minus strand of JBCCTX010000012.1, from coordinate 34,618 downwards.
CCGTAGAGAGTCTTTCCCTAAAGCCATTGATGATCAGTCGATAATATTCAATGGTAGACTCTGGCCCTATCCCTCCAATTATTCCAACTTTCTCCATAAGGTCATTGGATTACCTCACTAATCTGAACCACAGGTTGGATATTGGTATAGTTGGGGATGTCGCCCAGAATTTTTTCTGCATTAGGCCCAAAGGCATTTTCATAGTCTGAAAGCTGGTCAAAGTAGAAATATCCGACTGCTACATAAGGCATGGGTTCCTCAGGAGTCCTACCAGATATACCCTTATCTATTTCAAGTAGTTTTAAGGCATCACCGAATAGTCCTGCCACCATGGGCATATGCTTCTGGGAATAGTAGTCCATATCGAAGGTCTTTCCTTCCTCATTTGGATATAGGATAGCCACCTTGACCAATCCCTTTTTGTTTAGGGGCGTATCCGGTGATTTATGCTGCTGAAAACTTGTGAGGAGTGCTAGTACACCTAGAATAGAGAGGATGATTGTTGTTTTCATTGGGTTGAATGTTAGTGGTTTGATGGCAAAATTTGTAGTAATTAAGTAAAATGACTGAGGGATAAAAAAATTTTGCCCAAACTATTCGCTTTTTGTCAGTCGTACTGCTTGTCCAGACTGATTATTTTTCCATCTGAGAGCTCAATGGTTCGGTCGCTCCCTTTTGCAAAATCCGTATCGTGGGTAACCGCAATGATGGTTTGGTTGTGCTCGCGAGAAAGTTGTTGGAAGATGTCAAATACAATCTGTGAATTTTTGCTATCTAAGTTCCCTGTGGGCTCATCTCCCATGATAATTGCGGGATTGTTGATCAAGGCGCGCGCAATGGAAACTCGCTGCTGTTGCCCCCCACTTAATTTGGAGGCTTGCTTAAGTGCTTGATCTTTTAAGCCTAATATCTCCAGATTTTGGTAGGCATTGTGTTCTATTTCTTCATAGCTGTATTTGCCCAACTTTAAAGCTGGTAGCATCACATTCTTCAGGCAGGAGAATTCTTGCAGCAAATAGTGAAATTGGAAAACGAAGCCAATACGCTCGTTTCGAAGAGGGGAAGATTGGTCGCTAGTATTTCCTGTTACTTTTTTCCCAAGGATCTCAAGCTCTCCATCGTAACTCGTATCCATGGTGCTAATTACATAAAGCAAGGTGGATTTCCCCGAGCCACTTTTCCCAACCAAGGTGAGAAACTCCCCCGCTTTGACATCAAAATTGATATCGTCAAGTACCCGAAATTTCACGGGCTTATGAAAGTACTTGCCAATGTTTTGCGTTCGTAAAACTATCTGTTGATTTTCCATAGACTCGCTTGGAGGATTTTTGTTACTTTCTAAAAATCTCTACAGGATCCACGTGGGAGGCTCTCCTTGAAGGGATATAGCCCGCCAAGGCAGTCATCAACAATCCGAGAACGAAGCTTCTCAAATAGAGGGAAGCCTCAAAGTTTATAGGAAAATATCCTGCCGGCTCCCCCATATATACGTTGGATAAAATGAAGATAAGTATCGTTCCTACCCCTAAGCCTACCAATGTACCTATTAGCCCCATAATGAGTGCCTCTACCATAAATATGATAATGACATCCCTACTTGAAAAACCTGTAGCTTTCAAAATTGCTATGTCATCTATTTTCTGGGAAATGGTCGAGCTGAGGATATTGTAAATGATAAACCCTGCCAGCACAAGGATAGAAAAGGATATACTACTCATCATGGTACCCCTCGTTTTATCCTGGCTGACCAGATCGGCATTCGAAGTCTGCCAACTTTCTACCGTATAAGGTGTAAGGGTCTGAAGCTGTCGTACATATTCACTGGTATTATCTGGGTCTAGGGTATTGGCGTAAATTGTATTCACAAAAGAAGGCCCTTCTTTGAGAAACTGCTGGGAGGTACTGAGATTCACATAAGATCGGGTATCATCTATGGCACGGCTCCCAAAGGTAAAAATACCGACAATACGCAATATCTTAGTCACCCCATAGGAAGAGGACATACTTATGTTGTCCCCTACATTCAGGCTGAGTTTTTCCGCTATGCCACTCCCTAATAATACGCCATTGGGATTGGCACGGAGATCCGATATACTTCCCGCCACCATATTGTCTTGTGTATCGAACATAGCATCATATTCTACCATATTTACGCCAATTCCCGAGCCTTCTACTTGCGTTTCTCCCCTGTTGTAGAAGACCGCATAGCTTATTTGCTGGATTGCATTCGTGATATAAGGTTCCTCCTTTACCTGTTGCAAGATCAACTCGGGATTAATTACGTTTTTACTGAGGGTTGTAATCTGTGGATTGACGATAATATTTAGCTTATCTGGTTCTGCCGGTAGCAAAGATTTACTCAATACATCGTCTCGATAGATCTTTATATGTGCATTACTCTGGAAAAGGTTATCCCGGGAAAAGCTAGTGAAGCCCGCGCTCAAAGAATTCATGAATAGATAGATGGCCACCCCTAAAGCTACCCCTAAGGAAGCCACTAGTGTTTGCTGCACCCCTTTAAGAATATGGGTGATAGCTATATCAAGATTTACAGGTAAGATCATCCTATCAGCATTATGGAGTGAGAATATTGTCGGTGACCAGAATTGTATTTTCATCTATTCCAGAAAGTACCTGGACCCATTCGTTACTGACAAATTGCGTAGCGACCTTGGTTTTTTCTTTCTTCCCCTTGATCTGAACATACCCTCCAAAATCGATGTAATTGCGTGGAATGAGCAAGGCATTCTTCTGTTCCCCCACGATAATATTTGTCTGCAATTGGGTATTTACAATCCTAAAGTCTAAGCTATCTAGAAAGTAAATTTTGCAGATGAAAGATTGAGTCTCTTCATCAAAAGCAGGATTGATCTCTTGCACCCTTCCCTTGTATGTGCGATTCATATCTGTATTCAACTGAATCACTGCCTCTTGACCCATTTTTATTTTGGATATACTCGTTTCATCTACACTCACTTCAGCATATAACAGTTCTGGGCTACCAATTTCGGCAAGTATGTCCCCTTGCATCACGTAGTCGCCTACTTCCTTGTATTTTTCGTATACCTTACCCCTTAGCACGGTCTTAACCCGGTTCTTTCCCAAAGAAGTACGATAAATGTCTACGGTAGTTTGATCGTTGACCACTTGCTGGTTGGCATCTCTTTTGAGTTTGTTGTAATACTCAAGCGCTGCTTGGTAGTTATTTCTGGACGTATTGTAGGTCAATTGTGCATTTTCGTATTCTATCTTCGCAATGCTATTGCTTTCCAGTAAGCGCTTATATCGGTCAGCTGTTTTTTTGTCCAGCTCCATCTTCTCTTTCTGGGTCTTGATATCGTATTCAGCCTGAAGCAGGGCGGGCGCTTCTTTGGCAGTGTTCTTTTTGGAGAGGGTGAGGAGTTCCGAAGCTCCCCGGGTATTAATGATATTCTCATTGTTTTCAATGATCGCCAATACCTTACCTTTCTCTACAATATCTCCCTCTTTGAAGCTAAGCTGGGTAAGGTATCCACTTGTTTGGACCGTAAGCTTGTACAAGCCTTCTGCTTCTAGTGTTCCAGAGGCAAATACCGTTTCAGTAACATCCTTTCTTATGGGAGTAGTTTCTTCGGTTGGTTTTCCACAAGCCAATAGCCATATGGACAGTACAATTCCAAAAATCATTGGATGCATGATAGGTCTCTTCATATTATCTAAGGGTATTGTTGATGTTGATATTTGCCAAGGTCAAATGAACATTGACTTCCGATGAGATCAGGCTATACTGCGCATTCACCATTGTGTTAAAACTGTCCAAAACTACATCCAACCCGATAAGCCCCTCCCGAAAAAGATTTTGATCTTTCGTAAAGGAGTCTCGATGCAGATCGAGGATTTTCTTGTCCGACCGGGCTTGTGACACAGCTTTATCATATTCTGTTACCAAGGATTTTTGATCTAAACTTGCCTGTATTCTAGCCTGTTCCGTTGCGTTGATAGCTAATTGATGTTCGTAGGTGGCATCGTATTTTTGGGCAATAGTCTGTGTGCTAGGAATAGGGATCGTAAGGTTTAGCCCTATGTAATTGCTGTTGATCCAATTCCCAGAGAAAGGTCTGAATTCCGTATTAAACAAATTGTAAGAATTCGAGAGCTGCAGAGAGAGGGTGGGGAGAAATGCAGCTTTGGCATACTGGTTACTCGCTCGGGCATATTCTTCTTGTAACAAGAGGTTGTCAAGTGCCAATGTATTCAAGGATACCATGGGCTGTATCGCTTCTTCTCGTTTAGTCGAAGACTGGGCGATCGAGATGGCTTCCGTATCAGGAATATCACATAGGATCTTCAGACTGATATAATACTGCTCCAAGAGGTACTCCAGCTGATTGATAGTCTCCAGCGTATTCAAATAATTGACTTGGCTATCATTCACATCCTGCTGATTGAGCAGCCCTTCCCAAAATTTATTTTGGGTAATTTGATTCAAGGTATCGGCTACCACAAGATTTTGCTTACTGCTGGCGATTTGTTCGGTTACATTGACAATATTGTAGTAATTGGAAGCAATATTTTCTTGGAGTTCCTTGAGGGTTAGGAGATGGGAAGAACGTGTGAGGTCGATATTAATCTTAGCTAGTTTTAGATTTGACCAACCTCCCGGGTTGATTAATTTAATGGCTGCGTAGCTCGTCAGGTCAGTGTTGTATTGAACCCCAAGTTGGACTTCCTCAAATGTGCCCGCCTCCCCTCCAAAAATCTCTGCTGGAAATAAATTTACGCCTAACTTGGTGTTATTGGTAAACTGCCCAGAAAGGAGGTTACCCGATACATCGATGGTACCTAGGACAGCAGCTAATTTTGCCTTCTTAGCCTGATCCATTTCAATCCCCTGACTTTGGAGCGTAATGCTTTGACGAGTAGTAAATTCCAGGACCTCTGCTAGGCTTTTGAAAACTCTAGGTGAATTAGCTCCTCTGACATTCTCCTGCGTACCGGTCTGTGTAAATGCACAGGTCAAACTTGAGAGAAAAATTATACCGGTCATCCATACTGCATATAATCTCCCTACCATATAGTGTTTGTTTTCACTAAACATACGGGGATCTCCCTGATGTATAGGAAGGTAGAAGGGGAAGCGGACAAAAAGCCCATGAAGGGGACGGAACTACAACTCAAGTGTGGGTTAGCCAATTCAAGAATGCGGAGGCTTTCACCTTGCTCACCAAGATCTTTTCTTCGAAGGGAATGGTTAAATGGATGAGGATCTTGCGATTAAAAAAGTGAGAAGCGTCCTTAATAGCCTTTCTGTTTATCAAAAACTGCCTATTGGCGCGAAAAAAATGCTGAGATAAGCTATCCTCCAAATCGTTGAGTCTTTGGGTGATCGCATATTTCTCTCCATCAAAGCTAAGGGCAAATACCGCCTCATTCTTTATGAAAAATAAGGCTACTTGCTCGAGGGATAGAGGGGTTATTTTATCTCCCTGCTGAATGATAATAGCGGTGGGTTTGGGGGAGTGGAGTTGACTTTTCAGCAAGGAGATAAGTGTATCATAATCTTCTTTGGGAGAAGATAAGGCCCCTTTCATGGTTTTGTATTTCTCTAACGCTTTCCTGACAATTGGCTTTGAAAAGGGCTTGAGCAAATAATCAATCCCCAAAGTCTTAAAGGCATCCAGGGCATATTGATTAAAAGCCGTACAATAAATAATGGGGATGTTAACTCGGGTTTTGGCGAAAATTTCAAAGCTTAGGCCGTCTCCTAATTGAATGTCTGAAAAAATTAAGTCCACCGTCTCCTCTTTCAAGAAAAAGGAAATGGCATCTTCGACACTGTGAAGCATCGCAATGATTTTCGCATGGGGATCCACCTCTTGGATGGTCGTTGCGAGATCCCTCGCCGTGAGCTTTTCATCTTCTATTATGACAATCTTCATTGCGTTATAATGGGTATCTTTACCCTAAAATGCGTTTCTGAATGCTGGATCATCATCTCCTTTCCAGTGAGGAACTCAAAGCGCTTGGCTAAATTGGGTAAGCCCGTTCCGGTCCTCTCCGTTAGCTTAACCGAGACAATGTTGTTCCACACATGCAGGAATTCCTCCTCGTGTGAGATCCCAATTTCCAGGGGCCTCTTCTCCGTAAAATAGTTGTGCTTGAAGGCATTCTCAACGAGTATTTGAATCGCAAAAACTGGAACTTTCGCATCCCTAATGGCTTCGGGTATGTTCGTGTGAAACTCGAACGCATTATCAAAACGGATTTTCTGAAGGTCAATGTAGTTATTTACGAATTGCATTTCTTGTTCAATGCTTACCAACTCGGCATTATGAGACTCAATCCCATATCTCAAGAAGTCGGATAACTTAATGGAATACTCCTCAGCGAGCTCCGAATCTTCCTTGATCAACGACTTAAGAATACTCAAGGCATTGAATAAAAAATGGGGCTGAAGCTGTTGCATAAGGACCAAGTTTTCAGCCTCTAATTTCTTTATGGTCAATTCAGCAATGGTATTTTGAGCCTCTTTTATTTCCCGCTCTTCTATGATAAAATTGATAATCAGGAGTATAATGGTATTTACGGCAACTGTGCCAAATATGGGAAGTACATACATACTTGAGGCCCTGGAATTGAAGGGAGCATATTCTGAAAAATCAAAAAAAGGCAGAAGAGGGATTCTGATCAGGTTCAGACTAAGTGTTAACACATAACTCACCAAAATTGTATCCCAACTGCGCTTTCTTCTCAAGAATATAAATAAGTAGCCATTTATAATCCAAAAAAGCAGGGATCCCAACAGGCCAAAAAAATACAGCTCGACAACTTGTGCTAATTCGAGAATTCTATGAAAATACAAGGGAATAGACCCGTAAAAGGCTAGAATCAGAGAACTGATTAACGCGTATATGTAGAACTTTTTTTTCAAGAAAAGGAGCTCCTTTCTTTTTCACTGACAAAGCTGAATATAGCCATTTTCAACCATACGCTCCTTTTCCTTTTAGCATGCGTCAAGCATTCTTTAAAGATATGCATTGTGAAACAATGCTTTCCTGGCTTCTTTTTCTGATCGAATGCTAATAAAAAATCTCATGGCTCTTCGAAGGGCCCGCAGTCATTTTTTTAAGCGGGGGCGAAAACTGAGTTAACTTAATTCCCTTTACAGCAGCTTTATATTCTTCAATCGTAGGTGTCCTTCCCAAAATTGCCGCAAGTACTACAACAGGCGTAGAAGCCAACAACGATTCTCCTTTCTTACGGTCTGAATCGGCTACTACCCGTCCTTGAAACAAACGAGTAGAAGTAGCCATTACGGTATCTCCTTTTTCTGCTTTTTCCTGGTTACCCATACACAGGTTACAACCAGGTCGCTCCAGGTATAAGATATTATCGTATTCTGTACGAGCTGTCGTTTTGGGTGCCGCATCATTGAATTCAAAGCCGGAGTATTTCTGCAAGATTTCCCAGTCTCCCTCCTCTTTGAGTTCTTCAATGATATTATAGGTAGGAGCTGTCAAGACAAGGGGCGCATTAAACGCAACTTTTCCGTGTAGTTCTTCCAGGTTTTTGAGCATTTTGGCGACAATCTTGATATCGCCCTTGTGAACCATACAAGAACCGACAAAACCCAAGTCCACATGTTTGTCTCCTTCGTAGAAAGAAAGCTCTCTAATGGTATCGTGTGTGTAACGCTTAGAAACATCCTCGTTGTGTACGTCCGGATCCGCAATCATGGGTTGATCAATAATGCTCAAATCCACCTCAAATTCTGCCGCATACTTCGCGTTAGCATCTGGCGCTAGCGCAGGTTTTTCTCCAGACAAAATTTCTGCAATTCTATTGTCGGCTATATCAATGAGGCCTTGAAGTACTTGTTTCTCATTGTCCATCCCCTTCTCAATCATGGTCTGGATTCGGCTTTTTGCAATCTCCAACGATTGAATGAGGGTATCATCTTGGGAAATACAGATAGAGGCCTTGGCTTTCATTTCTGCCGTCCAGTCTGTAAAGGTAAAGGCTTGATCAGCCAGTAGGGTTCCGATATGAACTTCAATAATTCGACCTTGGAATACATTTTCCCCATTAAACTTCTTAAGCATTTGAGCCTGGGTAGCATGTACTACGTCGCGGAAATCCAAGTGGTCTCCCATTTTGCCTTTGAAGGTCACTTTTACCGATTCGGGAATGGGCATTGATGCCTCTCCCGTAGCGAGAGCAAGGGCAACCGTACCTGAGTCTGCACCGAAAGCAACCCCCTTAGACATCCTTGTATGAGAGTCCCCTCCAATGATGATGGCCCAATCATCCACCGTAATGTCATTCAATACTTTATGGATGACATCCGTTAAGGGATGATATACTCCTTTGGGATCGCGACCCGTGATCAGGCCGAAGTCGTGCATAAACTTCATGAGCCTGGGCGTATTTTCCTGAGCCTTCAAATCCCAGACAGATGCGGTATGACAGCCCGACTGATACCCCCCATCAACAATGGGTGAAATCACTGTTGCAGCCATCATCTCCAATTCCTGCGAAGTCATTAAGCCTGTTGTATCCTGAGAACCGACGATATTGACCTGTACCCGAACGTATGAGCCCGCATGTAAAGTCGCTCCAGAAGTTCCTACTGCATTTTTATTAAAGATTTTTTCTACGGCTGTCAAGCCTTGCCCTTCGTGTGAAATCTCCTTGGACGGGGCATATACTGGTGGAACCTCCATCCCAAGTACCTTGGCCGCAAATGCTTGTAGCTTTTTACCAAAGACGACCGCATAAGAACCTCCCGCTCGAATAAACTCCATCTTCTGAGGTGTGAGAGAACTTGAAATATCAATCAACTCCTCATCCCCCTTGTAAAGTTTCTTTGTTTGGGTGTTAATGGTCAGCACAGTGCCTGTATCTACACTGTATACTTGTTTCAAAATAGGTTCACCTTCATCGTCTACGACAAGATTACCCTCTGCATCAAACTGTTTTACCCAGTTTTTAAGGTCAACCCCAATTCCTCCCGTAACGCCCACTGTGGTCAAGAAAATAGGAGAAATACCATTTGTTCCTGCCACAATAGGCGCAATATTGATAAATGGAACGTAGGGACTTGCTGGCTTCCCGATCCAAAGTGCCACATTATTTACCCCGGACATCCTGGATGAACCCACTCCCATGGTCCCTTTCTCTGCGAGCAGCATCACCCGCTTATCTGGGTGTGCAGCTTTGAGCGCCAAGAGTTCCTTTTGCCTTACTTCATCAAATTCAAACATACACTGACCGTGTAATTCACGGTCAGAGCGAGAGTGTGCTTCCTTTCCTGGGGATAATAGGTCCGTTGAAATGTCCCCTATACCCGCGACATAAGTAACTACTTGAATTTCTTCCTCTACCTCTGGTAGTTTCGTGAAGAATTCAGCCTGGACGTAGCTTTCAATGATTTCCTTGGCGATTTCGCTTCCATTTTTATAGGCTTCTTCTAACCGCTCGGTATCCGCTTCATACAGAAATACCTGTGTTTTAAGGACTGTTGTCGCTTCTTTCGCAATAGCGGCATCCTCCCCTAAGGCTAAATCTAACAGCACGTCAACAGAGGGTCCCCCCTTCATGTGGGATAACTGCTCGAAGGCTAAAGCTGGCGAGATCTCGTCTACTGTGAATTGACCCAGAATGATTTCCTTTAAAAATACCGCTTTAACTCCTGCAGCACTCGTAGTTCCGGGTAACACATTATAAATAAAGAATTGGAGAGAATCGTCTCTGTGCTCATTGGCTACGTCTTTGATTTGCGCAATAATTTCGCTTAGCAATTCGGCGTCATCAATGGGTTTCGGATGGAGATTCTGACTTTTTCTTTCTTCGATTTCCTTGAGGTATTCATTGTATCTGCGCATAAAGACTTAATTTTTCAGTTGAAGGAAGATGTATACGTTTTGATGTCTACACAAAATTACGTAATGCTTGCCTATGTTGCACGCTATATTGTATTACGAATTGAATTTAGGTAAGATTCAGTTTGATACAAGTATCTCTTTTGGCGTTTATATATACCTAAATTAGAAAAAAGTGAGAAGAATCTTCCTTGTAGCTTTTCTATCTTTGTGCTATTTCCATGCGTCAGTTGCCCAGGAAAATAGAAAATCCCTAAGGGTAATTACCTATAACATTTGGAATGGTTTTGACTGGGGAAAAGATACCCTAAGACATCATAAATTCATAGAATGGGTATCCTTCCAAAACCCAGATGTCTTAGCCCTCCAAGAGTTGTGTGGCTATACTCAAAGTAAATTGGAGAGGGATGCAAAAGCCTGGGGGCATTCCTACGCCCTTATACTTAAAGAAGATGGCTATCCCGTAGGCATTACCTCAAAATGGCCTATAACCTTAAAGGGTAAACACCGCGAAGGGATGTGGCATGGCATGTTGCATGTTCAATCAGCTGGGATTGATTTCTTTGTTGTCCACCTAAGCCCAGCTGATTGGAAAACTAGAAAGCGCGAAGCGTACCTTATAACGCAACATATGGATTCACTACCCCATAAGGAATACCTCGTTTTAGGGGATTTCAATGCGCTTTCCCCCATGGATGAGGATTTGAATCGAGAAAAAAGGTCCTTATTGGCTCGATATAAGACGGGAGATGCCAACAATGAAACCTACCAAAACTTACGTCATGGTTATTGGGATTATACGGCAATGTCTATTTTTTTTGCTTCAGGGCTAATAGATGTAAGTATACCTTTTGTGAGTCCGTCGGAGCGATTCAGTTTTCCCGCGCCTGCGCTCATGAACATTTGGCAGACAGCGTCTGAAATTAAGCGCCACCGGCATCGAATCGACTATATTCTCGCGAGTCCTACACTCGCTAAGCAATGCGTTTATTCCCGAATTTTAAATAGCTCGGAGACAGGATCCCTATCGGATCACTATCCGGTAGTGGCTGATTTCATTTGGCCATAGTCTATGAGTAGGCACCTGAGCAGAATGGTCGAGGGATTGAAACATGTACCTTTGGTCCTTTTAGGCGAATACTTGCTCGATTTCAGCTTCGGTTATCTCATATTTCATTTCTCGCACTTTCCCCTCATTTATATAAATTCCACTGCCTTTAAATTTAGGATCGAATGCGGCAGCGTATAAATTTTTCCCTCCTTGCTCAGGAGATTTGAACAATAGATTTCGAAAGGGTTTTAACCAAAAAGGCATTCCCTCTCCAGCAGTCATTTTGGTTTTTATGGCTCCTGGGTTTATGCTGACAAATCGAATATTTCCCCATTTCTTACTTAGATCGTTCATTAGAAGAACCATTACGAGTTTTGAGTCCAAGTAGGAACCTAGGAGTTTTGTGAATTTTTTAGGCTTTTTGAAAGCAGGTATATCTACTGACTTTTTATTATTTAATCCTCCCGTAGCTGTATTGACAACAAAGGGAGAGTTAGCTTTGTCCAATAGGGGTTTGAGGGCTTTTGTCAGTAAATAGGGACTTATCCCATTGACCTCTAGCTGAAGTTCGTTGCCATAATCGGAATAGTACAGCTTCTCTAGTAACAAACCCGCATTGTTAAACAGCCCATCCAATTTTTCCCAGGAAGCAATTATTTGGCCTGCTACACGCTCTATCTCGTCTCGCTTGCTTAAGTCGGCAACAAAAAAATCTACCGAGTCTTGGCCTAAAAATAGCTTTTGGGTGTCCTTTACTCTTGATTCACTCCGTATAATTAGGCCTACCCTATGCCCTTCGTCCAGTAGTAATTTTGTGAGTTCCAGCCCCATTCCTGTATGCCCCCCTGTGATGATGTAATTCATGCGTATGAGATTAATTTATGAATGAAACCTGTGAAATTCTCGATTTTAAAAAGGAACGGCATTAATGTAGGTTAAGAATTCTCGCCAATATCTTATGGCGGCATAGCTACTATAACTAGGAGTTACAAATTAATGTATTCCATAACAATTTTGAGTTAAATTGTTTACCTTCCATTAAACTAATTCTGGCGCTTCAATTAGTATGTAATTTTCACACGTGAAAAAACTATTTATCATAGGAATTCTTCTACAAACGATCGGACAATTGTTCTTTTCTATCCCATCGTCTCAAATAAATCTCCTCGAACCTATTGATTTCATCCACTGGACGTTACTGATAGGGTTTGTGTTGGTCATTCCCTATGTATTACAGTTTTCAATTGGATGGTTTCAGAAAATCGGCGCCACCTTTTCCCTAATGGGATTGATTTGCCTTATCTGTATGTGTGCCATTGACTTTGTCTTGTGGTCATTTAGAGAGTTGCCAGAAGAAAGAAATGAGCTTATAGCGCACATCATGAATGAGCCCATGATTTGGCCTGTTTTTTTTACAATAGGTCCTGCTTTTTACTATACGGGCATGTCCATCCAATCTTTGGCATATCTCAAAAGTAAACTCATTCCCGCATTACTTGTAATCATTGGGGCTACCCTTGTTGGTCTTGGAGGGTTAATATTTACTGAGAACAGAGTAATTTTTATGATCGGTAAGATTCTATTTGGAGGAGGGTTAATTTATTTGTGTGTTTTATTGAGCCCCGATTTAGAAAAGTAAAGCTTCTTGGAGAGGCGCTTAAAAAGCTTCGATACGAAGTAGGCTAGCAAAAATAGGAAAGCAAAAACAAATACTCCCATGATATAAAAACTGCGGTGAAGCGGACCAGATACCTGCCCTTCTTTACCAGCAAAGGGCTCTCTATCTATTTCTCCGCCAAATCTATCCGTATCGAGAAAAACCTTCCAAAGCGGATCATCAATGGATTCCCCACGGGGAAAAGCCAATAATTCCGCTGTTAAGGTGGCAACAAGCGCTGGATATTGACTGGCTAAATCCATCTGCTCAACAGGGTCTTGTATGACATTATACAATTCAGTTTCGCCCGCTTTATTGAGAATGAGTTTCCATTCTTCTTTTAAGTAAGCTTGACCCCATTTTCCTGCTGAAACGAAGGGCTTTGGGGTTGGAGGTGTTTCCTGTTTCAAAAATTGCCATTGGCTTACTCCATCCAACTCTGTGGTATCCAAATTCGTAACGCCTACTGCTGTTGCCAATGTGGGTAACACATCATTAACTGTTATTCGGTGGTTGATTTTTTGTTGTTGGAGAAAGGCGGGAGCATAGATAAAAGACGGTACACGCAGTCCCCCTTCATAGACAGTCGCCTTCCCGCCTCTTAACGGGCGATTGTCCCCTGCTCCATTTACCATGTTATCCCTTAAAAATTCCCAGAAAGGAAAGGGCAGAGGGGTACCCCAGATATTAGCGACTCTCAGAATAGGATCTAAAACCTTTTGGGGAGTTCCTTCCAAATTTTTACCCCCGTTGTCGCTCATAAACCAAATGATCGTGTTATCTATTAGGTTTGTCTCAGCCAAAGCCCGCATGATTTGTTGAATTCCCTTATCCACTTCGGTGACCATTGCTGCATGAAGTTGCCGATTTTTGTTATCCAAATGCTGATAGTCAACAACAGCTTCTTGTGGGGCTTCATTAGGCATATGTGGAGCCGCATAACACAATTCTAAAAAAAGCGGTTTGTCCTTTTTTGATCGAATAAGGTTGATAGCTTCATCTGTGAGAAGGTGGGTAGAATAGCCTTCTTCTTCAACCGTTTCTCCATTCCTTTGCCAGTCTAAGGCCCCTCCATGTACGTGATCGTAATGTCCAATGCCTCCCGTTAAATTGCCATAAAAATGGTCAAATCCGCGGTTATATGGCCAATATTCTTTTTTGAAACGGCCTAAGTGCCACTTTCCTACTAAATAAGTAGAATAGCCTTTTTCCTTGAAATACTGGGGCATTATTTTTTCAGAAAGGGGCAAACCTAACGCATTGTTTTTGCCTATCGGATTTACTATTCCTAGGCGAATAGCCGTTTTACCTGTCATCAAGGAGCTTCGAGTGGGTGTGCAGGAAGAGTGCGCATAGAAACGATCCAGTTCTACTCCCTCAGATGCCAAGCGGTCTATGGTTGGGGTTTGGATTTCACTCCCATGATAACCAACATCCTTCCAGCCCATATCATCCACCACGATCAAAATGACATTGGGTAAACGGGTATTTAGGCTATCTTGGCCAGAAAGAGGTAAGCGGTTGACGAAATAAAAAATGAATATGAGTGAAAAATACTTCATCCGGTCAAACATTACTAGGAACTGCCCCAACTCCCTGTGAGGAGAAGATTTGTCTTCGCACACTTCGTTGGACGATAAGCACGACCCCCAATAGGGCGACCATCACCAGAATTGGACTAGGCCCAAACATCAACATAAGTGAGCCAGACCAAAAGCTCGCAGCAAACCCTACAGCAAAACGGTAGTCAAAATTAAGGGCATAAAGCAGAATCGATAGGAAAAGAAAACAGGTTTTGGACCAATATATTTTATTGGCGTCGAATAACATTGTCGAAGGGCTAGTAGCCTTACTGTACGTTGCATATATGTTAATCCCTTCCCCAAACCATAGACGAAAAGTCATATTGAGGATAAGGTATGCATAGCCTATAACCAGCAGATAGAACGCCCAATCGGTGCGAAGTTTGTATCGAAACATATCCATTGATAGTTGTTGTGGCAAATGATTTCAAGTGCAATACCATAGTTCGGCATAAACCCAATTGACAGCGTTGCTAGCAATTGGGTTTAAGATGGTACTAGCCCGTTTTATTCAGGCTTGCTATGCCATTCGTGAAAAATTCCTAGTGGGTCTCTTTCCGCACGAATCGCCTGAACCTTATCCAAATTTTCCTGTGTCATAAAAGAGGCGGTTCGCTTGTGCAAGGCTTCATCCGCTAACTGAATTCCGGTGGAAAGGTGTTCCATTTTCTTTAGCGTATCACTAGCCCAATCGCCATAGATTCCTGTATCAGAGGGATTTTTCCAACAGCTATACAGAGAGAGGTAAATATTATCTTCTTTGCTGTAAGCCATATTGGAGGTAAGATCCCCTGGATGCCAATTGAGCCACAGAAAATGTGAGGGGGGCGGAGGTAAGGTTTCTGCAATATGCTTGATAAAGGGGAGCAGTTCATCGATAGGTGCATGGGTCCACATATTATCTACTCCCCAACAATAGTTCTCCGGATAATGCGTCATTGCCGTTTTGTACAGCATATCAATTCCGGGATTGATCGCAGGGGTTCTGATGATAGCCTTATGCGAAATCGGACTATTTTTCATGAAGCGCTTTGCTTCTTCAAATTCTTCTTTGGTATCAGCAAAAATGGGTGCGATGGCTTCAATACCTGGCCCAAGAAGCCCCAATACATTTTTACTCATTAGCATTTGAAACTCAACGGCTTTAGGAATTTCGGGTCCTACCTCATACGCCCACCGATACACATCTTCCAGGTGCTTAATGGCAAAGTTATGTACGATAACCGCACGGTATTTTGGCAAATCATGAACTTTTAAATAAAATTTCACCACAACCCCAAAAAAGCCAGCGCCTGCCCCTCGGGCTGCCCAAAATAAGTCTGCATTGGTGGTGGCATCTGCATATACAAATTCCCCATCTGCGGTCACAAGGTCCATGCCCAAAACACTTTCACAGGCAATTCCAAGTTTCCTGCCGTTCCAGCCATACCCCCCTTGCAGTAGATACCCCCCTAAGCAAACGCCCCTACAATGACCTGCCGGGAAAAACAGCTTATCCTTGTAAAGCGTCTTCATCAGGTCGCTGCCCCCAACAGCAGGACCTGCTTCTGCCGTTTTTTCTTCCACATTCACGCTGTATTGGTTGAAATTTTTCATATCAATCAGCAGACAATCTTCTCGGATAAAATTGGCGCTGAAACTGTGTCCGCCAGAGGTAATGGTTAGCCTTTTACCTACTTTCTTGGCGTATCTTACCACATTTACAATGTCCTCAACGGTCTTGGGTTCATAAATACTTGCAGGTCTTTGCTGGACAGGAGCTTTGTTGAATAGGGTATCCATGACCTTTTCTTCAAAATCAACATCTCCTCGATGAATCGTTGTTCCACTGATTGCAAGTGGCGCTTCAGTAGCATAGGTTGCATAGAGCTGAGGGAGAATTGAGGCCAAATGCGTCATCTCTTCTGCACAATGGAGCAACAAGTCTTGGGCGAAATTCTTGGGTAAGGTTTTGATTTTTTGAAGCACCTTAACCGCAGTATTGTTTACAAAATTACTCTGGCGGGCTGCCACATACTTTCCGCTCATCCAAAACCGGGAACGCATTTCTGTTCCATTAGACGTTTGCCGTACTTGGTGTACCAAAAACCCATAATCCACTGGAAACTTTGGATGGCCTATTCTTGCACAGATATACACTGCCTTTTCTGGATGATTGATCGCGTCATGGGAAAACCCAAATTCTAGAGGGGATTTGAATTGGATCGCAGCATCTAAAGCCTCTTTTCCAATGTACTCCTTGATGATAGAAGTTCTCCCGATGTAGCAATTGTCATTATTCCTATCTTCCCACTTGACACTTATGTGGGCTTGCGGATGCCACAATTTGTATCGCTCGTCCTCGGATCCGTGCCAGCCAAACCACCAATCCCACATCTCTGGTGTCGTATCTGGCATAAGCGTCTTTACAGCCACAGCCATACTCCCATCGTCTGCAATAGAAAACCCGGTTTCCACGGGCATGTCTCCCGCTTCTTCCAGTAGCGTCATTTCATCGGTGTCAGGTAAAGTTCCCCAGGGGAGGGGGGTTTTAGCATGCATTTTTACATCCTCACGTATTTCTGCTATTTGCTCCTTGTAGAAGGGAGCGTATTCGGATTGCGTATCTTTTTCCTTAAATCCAAGGGATGACTTTTCCATTGTGTTACTTTTTTTGTGAAACAATGGTAAAAGTAGGTGAGGCATTTTTGAGGAATCTTGAAGTAATTCAAGAAATTCTATTACGGAAATTAATTCAACAGAATATGTGCCTATTTCATTGTAACAATATCATTTTAGACAATGATATATCTGTGTAACCCAAGGGTTTTGATCTGAATCGCTTTTTACCACAGAGATAAGGAGGTAAAAGGAGGTACGCAGAGATTTTTTTGAATTTCCAGGTTTTTAACTCTAGTTATAGTAATCAAAATCCTCCTTCTTCTTGTTAAGTTTCTCCTGGGTCTCTGTGTTTAAATAAAATTAGTTTTGCTTTTTGAGCTTACTCAGCCACTCGGGAGAGATCCCGCAAAACTCCGCAATATACTTGGATGGGACCGTTTGGATGACAGAGGGCATTTCCTTGAGGATAAATTGATATCGTTCTTTGGACGAATAGGCGATGAGCTTTGTTTTTACCTCATTCTCTTCTGTTATAGCGGTACTGACTACCTGGTGGTAAAATTTCGCGAAGAATGCGTCTTGTTCTGTTAAGGTATCTATGATACTTTTCGGTACAGCCAATACCACAGAGTCCGTGATGGCTTTGAGTTCGCAATTGGTGGGGACTTGGGTAAAGTAGCTATCTATACAGGCCATTACCGGATGTAGGTCTTTCAAATAAAAATTGATGGTCTTTGCCTCCCCACTTTTCTCATGGATATAGCGACAAACAAAACCGCCATGAGCAACTACATAAATGTTTCTGCAAACCTCACCTGGGTGAATGAGGGTTTCCTTAGATTTTGTTTGGATAATTTTTAGCGTATTTCGGAGCTGCGCTAGGCTTTCTGCCGAAACCTGTAGGCTTTGGAGGTTGTGTAGGTAATTGTCAATAAACCCTGTGATTTGGTTTCGATTCATACGCTTTAATCCGTTACGTGCTTGTATAGCTACTGTGGCCATAAGGACACGATAGAAATGGGTATCTCAAGGATTTTAGGCTACATCTAAGATTGACCTAAGCAATCGCCAAAATCACATTACCTTTCTTCCGTCCACTATCCACATATTGATGGGCTTCTACCACTTTTTCCAATGGGTACCTTCGATCGATGACAGGTTTCAATTGTCCCTTTTTTACCAATTCCCTAAGATAATTCATAGCTGCTGCATTTTCTTCATCTACCCCCATAATGATTTCCTTACCGCTCAACTTTGATGCAAGAATTCCAAAAAACATTTTCGAAAAGCTTGCTGATACCAACAAAAGTTTCCCTTTTGGCAATAGTGCGTTTAGACCTTGTGAAATAGAACTTTTACCAACAGCTTCCAATACGACATCATATTTTTCCTCCGTTTTAGAAAAATCTTCTTTCGTATAATCAATTACCTTATCTGCTCCAAGAGATTTGACTAAGTCAAAATTCCTACTTGAGCAAACTGCGCTTACTTTTACTCCAAAAGATTTTGCGATTTGGATGGCTGCACTTCCAACCGCTCCAGACGCCCCATAGATAAGTACTTTTTGTCCCATCTGGAGATTAGCTTTTCTCAAAAAATGCAATGCGGCCAATGCGCCAAATGGAATGGCTGCAGCTTCTTCGTAAGTCAATTCTCGAGGCTTCAATGCCAATATTCCATCTTCGGGAATCGTCGTATATTCAGCATACGATCCAAACTGCATACCCGTACTTCCAAATATTGGGTCACCTACCTTGAATTTGGTAACTGCCTGCCCAATAGCCTTTACTTCTCCAGCAACCACGACACCAAGAATGCTGTTCTTCGGCCTTTTAAATCCAAAAATTAGCCGAATGATAAATGGGTCCGCTCTTCTAATGCGAGCATCTCCAGAGGTAGCTGAGGTGGCATGAATCTTTACGAGGATTTCATTCTCTTTCGGCTGAGGCACAGTTGTTTGTTGGATTTGAAGAACTTCCGGAGAACCATATTTGGTACAAATAACGGATTTCATTTTTTTGGATTTCATCTCTCTTTGCTTGTAATGTTGAAAATAAGCTCGATTAATGAGCCATTGACTGTACAAAGAAGCGAACGAAATGAACGGCAGTCGTTCTAGTTTTGAAATCCGAACTTTTTATGTTTTCCCCAGAATTCTACTTACTCGTTATTTCTTTCCAATACGCCTTAGGGGTTTTTCCCATCATTTTCTTAAAAAAAGTATTAAAAACAGTTTTTGAATTAAAGCCCGACGCATATGCTACTCCTAAGATCGTTAGGTGTTTATTTTCAGGGTCGGTGAGATAGGTTTTAAATGTTTCTAGGCGGTAGGTATTTACAAATTCTGAGAAGTTTTTATCAAACCCTTCATTGAGTAGTTGGGACATATAATTGGGGGGTAAGTCGAGCAAGGCCGCTAAATCACGAAGGGTCAAATCAGGGTTGAGGAAGGGTCTTTCTTCCCGCATTAATTTTTCTACTCTTTGTCGGTACTGTTGCAAAGTAGGTTTATCCAAAAGGGATTGTTTGTATTTTCTTTTGGGGGGTTGAAACGTATTTTCCTTTCCTAAAACCGATTGCATCATTTCTTGAAACTTAGGAACGGATCGAAGGGATTTGAGAATTGGGTCTGTAAACAGATAAATGAGCATCGAAAGTTTAATAGAAAATGCTTTTTCAATTAAGCGCAAAGTCTCCTCTTGCCGGTTGTTCATGGCTTGGCATACGATCAGTTTAAGCAGGGCCCTTTCCGTAAAATTGGACGCCATAGCCTTTTCTAACTGAGCAATGCCTTCCTCCGTTTTTGAGGTGTTACCCAAAGCAGCATACGCAAGCGTAGTGCCCCCTAATTTCAATAAGTCTTCATCCCCATCCGATGGATAATTTAAAAAATGGTCTAACGCTGCCTGGGCTTGATTGGCCAAAACCAAGGCTTGTCCTTTGTACAAAGTCGAGGGAACAAAACTTGGGTTAATTTCCAATGCTTTATTGAAAAATGAAATAGCAGCTTTATACTCTTCTTTACTGTAATGAATAAAGCCCTTTAGATGATAGTTGATAAAATGAAATGGGTCTATTTGAAGTGCCGTCTCGATGTAATTCATTGCTGCTGCAAATTTTTGCTCAGCAACTAAAAAGGATGCCATGGATTGGTAATACTCCACTGTCGGTCGGATTTCAAATGATTTTTGCAGATGTTCATAAGCCCCTTTCAAATCCCAATTAGGGATAAAAGAATCATACGCAAGATGTAACTGACATTCAGGAAGGTTCTCATCCAACGCTAAAGCCTGGTCTAGATAAAGCTTTCCTTTGGCAAAAGCTTCATAAGTAGGTAGGTACCCCATATTGCCTAATAAAGTATACCCAAGATGAATCCCCAGGTATGCTAAACTATATTGGGGTTGTTCTTCAATTAAATTTTCCAGAATAGATATGCCCTTTTCCAACTCAGACTTTGACATCTTTAAAATAAGAAAGCGAGCTTGGAGATACCGCTTATAATTCTCAACGGAGACATCAGGCGCAACCACAAGTTTTTCCGCAATTTCAAAGTGCCCAATATGCTCTCTCAATTTATCTGCTATCAAAAGGCTGATTTCATCTTGAACTTCAAAGACGTCATCTATCAACCTATCAAATGTTTCTGACCAAAAGTGAAAATCTTCTTTCACATCAATTAGCTGCGCAGTGATACGCATCTTATTTTTTGACAAACGAACGCTTCCTTCCAAAATCGCAGATACATTTAGTGCTTCTCCAATTTCCTTGATGGGAATATTTTTATTTTTAAAATGAAAAGAAGAGGTACGGGACGTAACTTTCAGCCCTTTGATTTTTGCAAGCGCATTAATAATTTCCTCGGTCATTCCATCGGAGAAATATTCATTGTCGGGTACGGCACTTAAATTGACAAAAGGAAGAACAGCAATCGTTTTAGTTGCCTGTTTCCCTTTTCCTTTTAACTCAGAAGCTTTAGGAACTTTTAGTTCTTCATCTTTGATAGCAAAAACTTCTACAGGCTGGGCAATATTTTTTAATTCGAAATAACCTAGTGAAGTAGTTACTATATGCGGGTGGTTTTTAAGCTCGTTGTTTAATTGTCCTGATATCAGAATAGCTCCCTCTACTCCCAAACTCTCAATTCGAGAAGCTAAATTTACACTGTCTCCATAAATCTCTGTGTCATCAAAAGCGATATCCCCCATGTGAATCCCTATACGCAGAGGTACCTTCTTATTTTTATGCAAAATCTTTTGAATGGCAATGGCGCATTCTACGGCCTTTACCCCACTTTGAAAGACACTTAGTGTACCATCTCCAAAATATTGTAGGACTTCACCCTTATGAACCTGATGCTGTTGGGCAAAGACTTCACGGTGAATGGCTCTTATTTTTGCTGCCTTTGCTTCGCTCTGCTGCATCAAACGGGTGTAGCCTATGATGTCGGTAAACATAATGGCTGAAAGTCGGCGAGTCACCTTTTTTATCATATTTGGACTTTTTTAGGGGTGGCCTTGCAATAGAAGTGGCCAGCTTTTGTTGGATATGATTGCCATACATATGTATTAGACACCGTTATAGGTAATATACTCATCTTGTAGATAAATAGGTATTACCGTTTCCGCTTTGAACAGTTAGATTTCGCATATAATTCGAGAAGAAATAGGAAAGATATTATCTTAAGGGATCATTTTTAACCCAAGCCCCAAGAACATGAAGTTTTCCCCTTCTATCCGCAGTGTGATTAGCCCAATGGTTTTTCTTTTTCTCCTACCTATTTCGGTGGAAGCTCAACCGGATAAAGCTCCCTTTGTATATGGAGATGCCTTACCTGATGCACCTGAGTTGTCCGCAAGGGGGTCTTATGCGGTTGGTGTTCAAACCTTTGAATGGGTGAATAAAGATCAAATTGATATTCTCAATTCAAAAGAAGGATCAGCCCCCCTGTATGATCGTAACTTAACCGTAGAAGTCTGGTATCCCGCAGCGGTTGAGGGAGAAGCAGCAGGCATAGTCCGCTATGAAGAAGTGATGGGTACTTCGGGTAATCCCCAGCGACCTATTATCCCATTTACCTTTTTGGGAAGAGCTACGAGAGAGGCTAAAGCCTTGAAGGCTGAAGGCCCCTATCCGTTGGTCGTTGTTTCCCATGGATATGTGGGATCTCGTTACCTCATGACCTACCTGACGGAGAATTTGGCCTCTAAGGGCTATATCGTTGTAGCAATTGACCATGCCGAATCCACGTTTAGAGATGCAGCCGGATTTCAAAGTACCTTGCTGAATCGCGCTAAGGATATTTTGTTTGTCGTAGACGAAACTGCCAAACTAGGGGATGCCCAAAGTGAACATTTCCTAGCCGGTTTAGTCGACGCTGAGCATACGGCCATTGTGGGATATTCTATGGGAGGATATGGCGTATTAAATGTAGCAGGCGCTGCCTATAGCGAAGCTGCCATACAGTTATTTGCCGGAATAACAGGAGGAAGCCAGGCCCTGGCAAGTAGAGGAAATCAAAGCGAGGCCTATCAGAAATCCTTTGACCCCAGGATCAAGGCCGTTGTTGCCTTTGCCCCTTGGGGCATGGAGCGGGGGGTTTGGGATTCCGAAACCCTGAAAGGGTTAAAAACACCTACCTTTTTTGTAGCAGGAAGCCAGGATGATATTTCGGGGTATGAAAAAGGAATCAAGGCGATTTATGAGGGGGCGGTTAATGCCGACCGCTATCTCTTGACCTATGTGAATGCCCGACATAATGTAGCCCCCAATCCGCCTCCAGCTGAGGCCTTAGCGCCTGGCTTGCATATTGATGAATACTATCGCTATGCAGAACCTTCCTGGGACCAGCGACGCATCAACAATATCAACCAGCATTTTGTAACGGCATTTCTAGGAATCCATTTAAAAAAGAAGGACTACGGTAAGTATCTGGAATTAGCTGAAGATTCCAATGAAAAAACCTGGGAGGGCTTTGTGCCACGTTCTTCAACAGGGCTAGAATTGCTGCATGCAGCGCCTAAGCAGGAGTAAGGCTGGAAGGAAGGAATCATCATGGCTTGCTTCATAATTCCACATACTTGCCGAAAAAGTCTTTCCCTCTTTTTTTGCAGTACCAATAAACTCTTTAAAATCTTCCTCCCCCATATCCTCCCATGAACCGGCCAGTTCCAAGATTTCTTTTCTATTTTGCTCCTTTGGATTCGACTTTTCTTGCAAAGATTTAAGGAAATTATTGACTTGAGTCAAATACTTCCCAGGAACCAGGTTAAGGATATATAAAACAGATTTATATATCCCTGCCCATCTATTTTTTGTTAAAGTTCGTACATTCCTGTTTCTTCATATTGATTGAATCCGATAGTTAGGACACCCATACTCGTAAGTATTTAATACCGCTTGGCAGATATGTGTTGTTTGCCAAAGCTCTATTTTAATCTGAATCTACTCTTCTTTTCCAAACTGCATTCAATCTATCTCCATGCTTATTATACAAAGAACTTGGAGTTGGAAAGGCATCATAAAGAATGCAATTATATTCCGCGAAACTGATAAAAAGCTCATCCAATTCTGGTTTATTCTTAATGGCTTCAAGCTTAGTATCAATTTCTTTCAACTGTTTTGATTTTTTAGCAAATGAATTATGATAAGTTAAAATGTTAAATGCAAAAACTGTATTTACTAAAAGAGCTAAATATTGAGATACATTTAAACTTAATGTTACTTCATCCTCCTTAAATTCACTCAAAACATACATTCCTCCTATTATAGAGACAAAAATTAAGACGAACATTCCAATCATAATACTTTTTACGGTCCTACTATGTAGTTCCATAAGTGAGGATGTCCAAAAAGAATTCTCTTGAATATGCTCGGAAAGAATCTCAAATTTTTCTTCCCTGTCTGAGTAATATTCAGAATCATTCTTTGGATTTTTCTTGGCATGCTCTACTACTGTTGGGTCAATTTGGGAAATTAAATAAGCTTCTTCTGCTTTGTTGTTAGCCGAAGGAAAAACTTTTCTAATTAGATCTAATTTTCTAATCCTTTCCCCAACATCGTATGCATATCTAAATTTATCCTGGTAATTATTGTCTAATAGAATTGCAAAAACAGAAACGATAAAAACGCCCCAAATAGATGCATTGTCACCCGTTAAACTAGGAGTAAATATTACAATTAAGTTGAGGACAAAAATAATTCCTTTAACCCAAAACCCTTTATTTAGATAGTTATTTGCAATTTCATACTGAGCGTACATCAGCGACGGAATATTTGGCATTTCGTTTTTAGTCATTGATCATCATAGATTGGATTAGCAAACAACTCTTTTCAAAGATTTTAAATTGTTTTTTAGAAATAAGTGCATCTTCATCCCATTCACTAATGATTGAACTTGTGTATGCTTCATAGATACATTTCATTTTTTTAGGAGAGTCTTGGCCTAGTATAAAAATAGTAATTGCTTCTTGTGTACTATGAAAATCAATTTTTCTTCTTTCGAGAAAAGAGAATATAGAATTTCTCGTAATTGTCCATAATATTTGCACGGCTGGGGTATACAACTCTTTTTCAACAAGTATCTCTATTGCATCTTTATTACTTTTTTGCTTCTCAAAGATTGTTTTATATTTCGATTCCATTTTTTTTGATACTTCTTATAAACGCAGTACTTTTTAGCTGGAAATTCATTTTGTGGATTGGGAAAAACTGAATCATAATTTTGTACTTAGAGATACAATCAACGGCAAGCTCACTTGTTATATTTACAAACTCAAATTTGTCTAATTTATCATTGACAACCACTACAAAATCTAGTTCTGAATTGAAAGCAATTTTTTTATCGGCATTTCCAATCAATATTAGCTTTTCTAAGCTGATTTTCTTTTTCAATTGATTTTTTATTTCTCTTGCCAACTCCAAGGTATTCTCCAAATCCTTTTTTTACTTTTTATTGTGGCAAATAATTATATTTACGAATAATGAATAATCATTCTATATGCAAAAATTTTGTATTGAAAGATGTTTCTGAAAAATAATGGGATTTATTGCATAATAAACCCTTTAATGCGAAGAAGTGAAATTTAACAATAGATCTTTCCATTTCAAAAGAATTTCCCCCCGATACTCACATTCAAACTAATCTTTGATTAGGTCAAATTAAAGAATTATTTCAACCTAATTGTATCTTAGTTTTTCTTGAGTAAGAAGGGAAATTAAATCGCCGCTTAAGCCCCTTTCATCTACTTCACAAAATACATATCCAACGCACCCTTTCCCTTTGCGCTTATCTTCCCGCGGTATTCACATTCAAACTGATCTTTGATCAATTCATAGGTAACTGCGGATATGTTGATCTTTCCCTTCTCGCCATTGGTTTCCATCCGGCTGGCGGTATTTACTGTATCTCCGAATATGTTATAAGCAAATTTTTTGGTTCCGACTACGCCTGCTGTAATTACGCCGGAATGAATGCCAATACGCACACTCCATTTGAAGTGGCTGGATTGGTTGCGTTCTTCTAAGAAGCTCAGCATCTTTTTGGCGGCAGAAATACACTTGATGGCATGCTCTGGATCTTCATCGGGAATCCCCCCTACCGCCAGATATTCATCGCCTACGGTCTGGATCTTTTCAATTCCTACCGATTCCATGATGGTGTCAAAGCCCTTAAAGCAGTCATTGAGCTCGGCGATAATTTCCTCTGGAGAGCTTTGGGCGGATATACGGGTGAAGCCCACGAAATCAGAAAAAAGGATACTAACACTTTCGTATTTGCGAGGGGTGGTAGTACCGGTTTCTTTGAGTTCCTTGGCTACACTTCCGGGCAATACATTGAGTAAGAGTTTTTCTGATTTTTCCTTTTCGGCTTCGATTTCCAGCTTCTGCTTTTTCAAGGTTTGGTTTAGCCGACGGGTGTAAAATAGGCCCGCCAAAATCATGAGGGAAATGAGCAGTAAAAATAGGTTTCTCCGTTGTGCAGCTTCCGTCTTTTGTTGCTGGATCTCAGCATCCTTTCGAAGCAATTGGGTTTGCTGTTCCTCCTGTGTGAGGAGCGCTTGGTTTTTCTCTAGCTCGGATTGAGCTAGGGCCTCTGCCTGGGCCAGTTCAGTCAACTCTTGCTCCTGTTGTTGAAGCGCCAAATTTCCTTGAAGCAGCAGCAGTTCCTGCCTTGTCTTTTGTGTTTCGAGTTCTTGGTTCTGTAACTTAGCCTCCTGGATTTCTTCAGACTGCTTCAAAATCTCTAAATCATTTTCCCGTTGTTGGGCCGCAAGGTTCAGGGTATCAATTTCCAACTGCTGGCGCCTGATAGTCAGGTCTTGCACCTCTCCTCTCGCCAAGAGCAGTCTAATCTCCTTTTCGGTTTTTTCCAGGGCCAGTTTGTCCTGAAAGAGCCGTTCCTGTTCCAATCGCGCCTCGATGAGCAAGGAATCGCGTGCGTTCAAGTGCGTTTTATAGGCCTTAATGGCTTCTTCATATTCAAATAGCCGGGAGTGTATCTCGGCCGAAGTTTCATATACCTCTGATCTCAGCACAGGACTTTGACTCTGATTGGCATATTGTATGGCAACTCGGTTAAAGTTTTGTGCATTGAAGTAGTCATCCGTCTGCAAATATACCGTTGCTAACACATTGCTAATGTATCCCTTTTTTAGATAGTCGGCTTTATCCGTCATATCCAACCCCCCCAACAAATACTGGGTGGCCAACGTGTATTCGCGCATGTTGAAATAGGTCACGCCCAAATTGGTGTACAAAACAGCTAATCTACCGGGATCTGACTGAAAATATTCCTCTGCTTTTTGAAAATACAAAACGGCTTTCTCGTACTGAAAAAGAAAGTTGTAGTTGTAGCCCAAGTTGTTGTAAATGGTTCCCAACTCGCTATCCCATTCAGGAGATGCCTCCATTAAGGATTTTATCTCTAGGTTATAGGCCAGCGTAGATTCATATTGCTTTACTTTTTGATAGGCAGAAACGATTTTATGCAATATACTTACCCGGTATTCTTCATCCTCGGGCTTAAGTTCCTGTAAACGCTTGTAGTACAACGATGCGCTATCTGGCTGATCTATTTGGGCATAACTCTCTCCCATTTTGTCATACAGAGATTCGAGTGCGTCTATCCTAGAGGCACCCAATAGCTGCTCAGCCTTTTTGTAGTACACAATGGCTTCTGGATATAAAGACTCTTGGCTGTATAAATCTCCAATCTGGATGTTGACGCGGCTAAGTTGCGCTACACCTTTATTTTTCTCTCGCAACTCCAATTCCTCCAACAAGTACCTTAGGGCAGCACTTGTATTTCCTGAGGCAAATTCAATTTCGACCAGTTTTTCAAGGCTTACTAGTATTCCCCTATCGTGTTTTAACTGATTGGCTAGGGTATAAGCAGTCTCGTACTTCTCCTTAGCCAACTCAGTAGAGTCCATGGTACTCGCCTGATCTAGTATATTCCATACCGCTATTGTATCCTTCACCTGCCCCACTACAATCAGGGGGAAAGTGAGCATGATGCCTAGTAGAATGCGGAAGATGGTGGGTGCAGACATTCTCGGAGAAGTTAATTCAACTCATAGTTTAAGCCTAAATGAAAGATAGCTAATGACTGGGGATTATAAAATAGGATATCATTGCTAAAAGAAGCGTCTATCCCTGCATACTTCGCACTGAATAGGTTGAAAAATTTGACATAAACCAGAAAATTCTTGTTTACCTCATAATTGAGACTCAAGTCAACGGTATAATATCCATCGTTGTATAAGTTTGCTTCATCAATGGGTTCTGCATTTACCCTAGCGGGAAAATTAAGCCGAAAAGAGTTTCGCGTAAGGGATCTCGTGGCAAAGTACTGCTCGATCCGAATCAAGACGCGTGGCAAGGGTACTGCGTGTAAAGCCAACCTTGAGAGCACATTCGGATGCGCCCTTACATCTCCCAAAGCAGAAATATCATTGTCAAAGTCATTTAGATTAGTCGTGGTTAGGCTTTCTGTACCGGTTGAGTAGTTTAGGCTAAACGTACCTCCCAGTTGAATGGAGGGGATAAGATCTCGCATACGGAGGTAAACCTGGAAATCAAATAACTCAGCGAAGGAGTTCTCATCGTTAAAATAACCCAAGGTAAAGTCTGTAAATCTACGTTGGGGTCCTAACCCTTCAAAAGAAATATTGTAGTTGATGAATTGGTTGGTTCGGGTATAAGAGGCACTTACATCCAAGTCGATGTTCTTTTGCTCGAACCACCGCATTCCCAATTCGTAGGACTGGGTTTCTTCGGCTTCTAACTGTTCAGTCCCTATTGTGAGAAAGTCATAATTCTCCGATTCGAAGGTGTAACTCGTTGAACTAAAATAGGGAGAAGGAGCCCTGATAGCTGTACCGTAAGAGCCTCGTAGCTGTAGGCCTTCCGATAGCTTGTACAAAAGGGCTACTCTTGGGTTAAAGACCCGTATCGGGGCGGCGAAATCTCCATTGGTTCTATTGAGGTATTGGCCTCCGACCAAGAGGTTCATCCTATTGCCTATGGGCTGAAACAATTGGAAAAATGCACTAGCCTCCTCAATATCCTCGTCCTCAAAGGCTGACACGAGATTTGTGGTTTCGTCTCTATCGAAGTCAATAATGCGGTCCTGGAATTCCCGTAGGGAATTGCCACTTCCCCTTAGATATTTTAGCCCGGCGATTAGCTCTCCATTAAAAAAGATGGGGATATTGAAGGTTTGTTCAAGACTGTATTCAGTGGAGCGGGCCCCCATGAAGCGGGCTCCTGAAAAGAAATTATTTTCAATCTGACTCTTTAGGCTTTGAACTGTTATGGCATTGGTATCCTGAATAGATCCGTTCAGAAAGGCATTTAGTAAGGGGTGAACAAATTGTGAGTTGGATCGATTGTCCATCTCATAATTCAAGAGGGAAAGCTGGGTTTCGCTTTGGATATTTTGTATGTCGAAGCGAGCTTTTGCAATGACAGAGGTTATGTTTTCCCCTGTAGTGGCAAGCGGATTGGAAAAATTTACTGCAGAGGGATTATACCCGATGGCACTATGGTCTCTTCTATTCATATTAAGTACAGAGAAGCTCAGAAAGCGATAGGTGAGTTCTCCTCCTAGGGAGCGGCTTTCATGCGGGAGGTCTTGAATCCGAAGGCCATTTCCCCTCTGAGAGAAATTGGGGTCGCCAAAAATATCTGCACTATCTACAATTGGGGCGATGTAATTGCTAGGGTCATAAAGAACCTCTTGATCATAAAAAATCCTCCGGTCGTCAAAGCGCGTGTCCATTCCATAGAGCCTAAACCTCACGATGTCCTTCCCTCTTCCAATTTTTCCACCAAATAAGAGGTTCATACTTTTGTAGTTGTCTGAACCGATATGTAGGCTCGCTTTGGTAAAAACCGGTCGCTCCGAATCTGCCAACACAATGTTGACAATTCCTGCAGAGGCATCCGCCCCATACAGGGCAGCAGCAGGACCATAAATAACCTCTATCCTTTCGGCTTGCTGAATAGGAAGCTGGGCTCCAATAGGCATACCGCTAACGACATAGGGTTTGATCGGATTTCCATTTATCAAGATTTTGGCGTAGGTATTCCCCAATAAGCCGCGCATGGTAAACGTCTCTCCTTCCAGCGCTGACCCCGGTTGAGAAACCCGGATTCCCGGCATGGACTTGAGCGCATCTGCAAGGGTTATGTATCCATTGCTGATGATTTCACTTCTTCTGATAACATAAATGGGAAAAGGCAACTCCGAAATGTTTTGCAGAGATTTACTCGCTGCAGAGACCTGCGTGCGGGTTAAAATACTATCCCCTAACAGGAGATCTTGAAGTCCTAGTCTGTCCAGGGGAAGGAGTAAGCTATCTGGTTGAGCAGGGAGGAGTAGACTCAACCCAAATAGAAACCATAAACTGAGAATGCCTTTTATCTTCTTCCTGTCAAGGATACATATTTTGCTATTTAGTTTCACTTTTCCCAGTATCTAATGGAATTCAATGCTATGCGGGTATACTAGCTTACTATCTTTCTATTTGTATGTAACGATCTGTCATTGGCACTCCGTTTAGCCAGGCTTTTGTACAGATTTCCCTGTTATCCCCCAATTCAAATTCTCCTACTAGTGTATCAACTACGCCAGGGTTCAGTTCAATTAAGGTAGTAGATCGATTTCCTTCATAGTAATTGGAAGGGTATACGGTGAGAACTAGATTTCCATCTGGATCCTCATCCACACGATGCATATTGGGGCTGTCTAAGTTACTGTTGTAGACATACTCGAAATCTTCCCCATTTTTAAAATACACTTTGATATTTGATTCCCGAAATTCCTCTAAACTATTGATTAGATTTTCCCCCGCTGCGTTTACATAGTGTATTCGTGTATCTACGTCTATCAGGGCACAACAATCTGATTGGTTGTCACAGCTACTTACTACTAGGGAGATTACGACAAACAGTAGAAAGGTAATTGATTTTATATTCATTTTTTCTCGGTGTTTATTAACTCAATTGCTTTCTCAAGCAATTCATCTTTACCCATCCGTATTCCCTCAATTGTAGGAGAAACGTTTACGTCAGGTAAGATACCTAATCTTTGGGTTTCCTGACCGTCTGGATAGTATATTCCAATTCCTGAAATCATTGTTCTCAATCCACCCGGAAGAAAAATGATTGATACATTTCCATCAGCACCTGCAGTTGTACTTCCCATTATAGTGGTATTATCACCCGCTCTAAAGGCCATTGCTGTATACTCTGCCTGACTTTGGGACAATTCATTTACTAACACGACTAACTTACCTTTATAGCTTTCCCCCTCACTTGGAATTTCCAGGTTTTTAGAAAATATGAACTCTCCAGGATTATCAGGGTTTCCTTTTGTGAATTTCACAAAGGGGGTAGAAGCAGAAATAAAGTATGAACCTAAACTAAACGGTACAAAGGTCGAAGGATAATTTCTTATATCTATAATAATACCAGCTGTATTTACAAATTCCTCTTTGATTTTAGGTACATCTTCCTCCTTAATATTTTGAAGGGTTATATACCCAATGTTATCAGGTAATAGTTTATAACTTATTTCGCTATTTTTGTTATTCAATCTATAGCTATTGAGCTGATTATGGGGATATAATTGGAGGTACTTCACGCGTTCTGTAGAGTCTTTTCGCCTGTAGGATATTTTTGCCTCCTTGGAGGGCGAACGCAACAAATCAGCTGACAAATCTCTTAGCCTAGTAGGGATATTTGATGCAGGGTAGTAAGAGGATTTTTCTTTGATCAACTCTTTAATGGTTTTCCCATCAATTTGGGTAATGACATCTCCAACTTCCAAACCTGTCTCTTCGATTAGTTCCACATTGTAAAAGTCGGTAACAACCAGTTGATTTTCAATAAATCGAAGGTGAACCGGGGGGAAATAGCCCCCTTTCCACTCTTGTATTTTTTCTGCTCCTCTCCACAAGTTAGCGTGGGTATCCTTGACATCTGCAATGATTTGAAGAGCAGCCAGTTCATATGCTAGTTCATCCTTTGCCTGTAAGAAAATAGGAAGATATTCCCTCAATGTTGCATTCCAGTCTTTATCGATCAAATGCCTGTAAGGAAAGAAGTACTGTATAATGTTCCAATATCGAAAAAGGGATAATAAGCGGAACCCTTGGTCGGGATATGCCATATCCGCATAGGATTTTTCGTTTGTAAAGTTAGGATTTCCCACATTCGGAACCATTTCGATGTAGTAATTTTTGCCAACCGCCCGATTGTTATAAAGGTATAACAGTTTGTCTTTTAGAGGGGCCACTTGGTTTTCAATCCATGCCAAGTCAGGTTTTAAAAATGCATCCACATCTGTGGGTTTGCAGGTAGTACATTCCCCTACCTCACCTAATGCGTCAATCCAAGCCACAAGGAGCTTATCTCTTTCCTCATCACCATTTGAATCCAAATATTCGGGTAAAAATCGGAACAATTCGTAGTCCCAATTATAATTTCCTTTTGCAATTTCAGGATGGTGATACTTGAGAAAACCCCATACTCTTCCCAATAATTCTAACTTGTCTAAGGCCATTGAGGATAACTCGGAGATTTCAATGCCTGAACCCTCATCAAATTCTTTGTCCATTTGAGCCTTTGACAGTTTCTTTTCTACCTCCTCTAGGCTCTGAATAGGTTTACCATCTATAGTTAGCGCAAAATCATCAAACCAAGCTTCACCTTTTCCCAAAAGTATGCCCGCAACAAAAATATTTTTGGCACCTTCTGGATAGCGGAGTGTAATAGTGTATTGCTTCCAATCTCTGGTTCCCGTTATATTCTGCTTCTGCATATTGTCAAATTCCAGGGGCTCCTCCTCCCCATCGATACGCAACAATAAGCCTGCAAAACCATCTTCAACGTCTCTGACCTTCATATAGCCAGTCAATTGAATCACACTTCCTTCATAATTTGCGGGAATTCTGTAAGCAATACTTCCAAAAGAAGATCCCAATGAGTCAGCGGTAATTTTCCCAGCCTTTAAACCGGAATATGACAATGTATCTCCACTTAAGTTATAGGTTCCCCATTTGAACCACCCATCTGGAAGTTCTACACCCTTAGTATGAGTTTCAAATCCAAAGTTGAACTTGTTGTACTCCTGAGCGGGGCAAAGAATAGAAATACACACGAATAATAGTACATACACTTGCTTCATGATTGCTGTTTTTATGAGGTACCTATGTATGTATATTTACTTACCCACTTTGTTACAGGTGCACTTTATCAAAATGATCAGGCATAAAAAAATGTTACTTAGCTATTACTGTTTTTTGTCCCCAAGGGCATCTTGCTCCTGTCAAGATGTTCTAGGGGGAGCCGGTACCTTTTTCTCGACCTTCGGATACCTAAAGTCCCTGAGAAACGCCTAGTATGAAGAATATCCAGCCAATAATAAAGGCTAAGCCTCCGAGGGGGGTTATTGCTCCCCATTTGGAGACATTGGTGAGACTCAATATGTAAAGCGAGCCACTAAATACCATAATACCTGCTATGAAGGCATAAGCTGCATAGGTAAAGTAGAGATGCTCAAGGTTCAACATCAGAATTCCAAGCAGTACCAGGGCCAAGGTGTGGTAAAACTGGTATTTTACAGCCGTTTCAAAGGTAGCTACTCGGCCGTTGGTGGTCAGTTTGCTTTCCAATCCGTGCGCGCCAAAGGCTCCGATGCTTACAGAAAGTGCACCGAAAATTCCGGCTGTAATCAATACGATACTTGGGGTCATAGTTTGCGGGTTCTATAGGATAAGACTTTCTTCAATAAAAACTACAATTCAATCCGTAATTCAGTTTCAATAATTTCTCCCTGATCATTGAATACGTAAATTTCTTGGGCACTTTTTCCATTATTTAGTAAACGAGATGCTGCAATATCTCCCCAAAGAATACGCTCCAGTACTCCTTATTTCCTTTTATGTCATTGCTTACTTCTTGAATGACACCAACTTTATACCCTTTCGAATCATAAATGAAGTATCGACGGTCCTTCGATTCCACTATGCGCCAATCGAATATGCCTTCATAGAAAGGCCTTACCTTAGATAGGTTGGAGATACAAAATGATTATCCTCCATAATTATGGTATTCAGTCAAGGTAATATAGTACCCATCTGGGTCTCTCAATGAAAATTCCCTGTTGTGTGAGTTGGGATTTAAATGGAGTTCCGCCTCAATTTTTGCACCCAATATTTCCGCATTTTTTCGTTTTTGGTCGAGGGCTTCTGTTCGGAAATAGAGAATCAGCCCATTTCCTGGAGTAATGCGAGAATCTACCATTGTAGGGTGCTCATCTATCCCCCACTTGTGCAGGCAAAATAGAACTTCCCCGCTTTCATCCACCAACATATCAAACTCTTTGCCCCCATGGGCACTCTTGCATCCTAGCAGAGATTGGTACCACTTAGAACTTGCTTCAACATCTTGTACAGCGATAATGGGATCTATTTTCATCATTTTTTTCAGATATTAAGGAGAATCAATGGTTAGGTAATAAGGGAAGAAAGTAGAAATTGTCAAAAAACAAGGGTATTTCCTTAAGCTTTATACCACGCAAAATATGGGTTGTCAGGTATGTCTGGAAGATGGATTTTATGCTGCCATCATTTTAATGGCCAGTCTCCATGGGCTACTGTTAGCTACTATCCTTTTTTTTAGCAAGCGGCTAAAGTCTAAAGCCAATGCGTTTTTGGCGCTGGTACTATTGAAAATGAGCATTGTGCTCGGATTCGAGTTTTCCTATTACTTTGAATATGGAGCTTTCCTCCCGCTGTATTTACATTATCTACCCTATTATATCACCTCTATCATTCCTGTAGGAATTTACTACTTCACCCTTTTCCTCATTCAACCCGATCTAGCGCTCAATCCTTTCGAAAAACTAGGTTTCGTAGCAATCGGCCTAGAAGTAGTGGTAGATTTGATGTATCTCCCCCTTCATTTACTCATTCAGGACCAACCCTTTGTGGAAATGGGGGAAAACTATATAGACACAATCTGTCAGATAATTGGACTACTCTCTTCGCTCATATTTTTACCTTGGGCCTTACAACGGGTGAGTCAGTATCAGAGGTTCCTGTATGCCAATTATTCGACTGCAAATGATAAAAGCTTAAAATGGCTTCGAAATTTTTTGGGCTGGTTATTAGGCTTAGTTGTACTGTGGCTTTTAAGCTTTCTCCAACAGTTATTAGGCTTCTTCGATGCATCTGAGTTTACCTTTGAGGTCCTTACCCTTGGACTTGTAATGTCTTTATTCTGGGTGGGTTATTTTGTGATTTTGCAGAGCAATTGGTTTCAAGCCGTCCCGTTTACCCCTGAAAAGGGAGATAAG
>JBCCTX010000011.1:0-50544 GCA_039197765.1 Bacteroidota bacterium | reverse complement strand
GCAAGAACGACTGTCTCAATATTTTTTCCTTGGTCTACCATATAGGAAGTTCCATGAAAGTGCTCGATTCGTTGTACATCTTGTTCAATGATCGGGCCTTCATCCAAGTCTTTTGTAACGTAGTGCGCAGTGGCTCCAATGATTTTCACCCCCCTTTCAAAAGCCTGATGGTAGGGTTTTGCCCCTTTGAAACTCGGTAAAAAGGAGTGATGAATGTTAATGGCCCTGCCTGCCACTTGCTCACACAGGTTATCCGAAAGAATCTGCATATATCGGGCAAGGACCAACAATTCAACTTGTTTTTCTTCCATGATCTCCAACAGGCGTTTTTCTTGTTCCTGTTTATTAGCTGGATTCACCGGGAGGTGATAATACGGCAGGCCATAACTTTCCACCTTAGACTGGAACTTTTGGTGATTTGAGACTACTCCCACAATTTCTCCTGGAAATTTCTCTTCCTTCCAACGGTGGAGTAAGTCGTTGAGACAATGGCCATATTTAGATACGGCAAGCAGGATCTTAGGAGCCGCCTGGGTATCGTACATCTCCCAATCCATACCAAAGGTATTTGCAAGCGTGGAAAAGGAACCTTTAAGGCTTTTCATCAGGGGAAGGTCCTGGGTACCCGGACCAAACTTCCAACGCATAAAGAATCTTTGGTTACTTTCGTCGGTATATTGCGCAGCTTCAATAATCGTGGCTCCTAGAAGAAAAAAGAAATCGGAAACGGCGTGAACGATTCCTATCCGATCAGGGCAACTAGCAACCAATATGTATTTCATATTCATGCGGAAAGTTAGGCTTTGTTTTAGAATCGACCAGGGTTTTATATATTATGTGAGCCTATGCAAAGTTAATCCGGATATACCCCCATAATGGCAAAACATATTGACAAAGAATTGGAAGCCAGCAAATACGTTAAGGAGCTGTTCCTAGAGAAATTATCCCCCAATAATGTATTTCACAACTTTTCACACACAGAACACATCGTAGAAATTTGTAGAGACTTTGGAACCCAGGCTGAACTATCCAAAAAAGAATTGCAAAATTTACTGATTGCAGCTTGGTTCTGCGAAACGGGTTTTACAAAAGACTACGCAAGCCCTTGGCGAGAAAGTGTGCACATCCTCCAAGATTATTTAGGGGAACGAGAAGTACATGAAGAGCGTATTAAGGCAATCGTCCAAATTTTAATAGGAGCCTTCCTAGATCCCCAACCTCAGGCTCTAGCCGAAAGAATCCTTTATGATGCCTATTGGTCCTTTCTGGGGGAGAAAAAACTCGATCGTGTGGGTAACTTACTCCGGATGGAAAAGGAAGAAAAGGAAGCTTCCAAATTCTCTGTGCTAGATTGGCAAGTCTTCATGCAGAATCTCCTCCTGAACACGAAGATCTATACCCCCTGGGCCTTGGAGGCCTTTGGCGATCGAAAAAACAGAAATGTAGACGAAATCAATGGCGAATTGCGTGAAGCGGAGAAGGAAGACATACGCAAAAAAACGGGAAAAGACTTTGGTCGAGGCGTAGATACGGTGTACCGAGTGACCTTGAAGAATCACATGGACTTCAGCTCCATCGCAGATGGCAAAGCCAACATGATCATCAGTATCAATACCTTGGTATTGTCCATTATCATTACCGTTGGGAGTGCAGGTCTCTCTATGGGCCAAGCCTTCATGATAGAACGAAGGATGCTCATTATTCCGCTGGTTATCTTGATGCTTAGCTCCCTCATTGCTATCGTTTTCGCAGTTCTCTCAGCCATTCCCAAGGTATCCCAAAACATATTTGCAAAAGAAGACATCGCGGCACACAAGGTGAGTATGCTCTACTTTGGGAACTTCCTGCAATTGAGTAAGCCGGAATTTGTAGACTACTTAAAAGACCTCAAAGAAGACCAGGAAATTCTCTATGACGACCTTTCCAAGGATTTATACAGTCTGGGTCAGGTGCTGCAAAAGAAGTATCGCTTGTTGACCATCTCCTATCGGGTATTTATTGGGGGGCTGGTGCTGAGTGTGGTAGCATTGTTGGTGATTTTGCTTTTGATGTAAAATGCGTAGATCCACTTTATTTTAAGGAAAAATCTATGGCAGGTTAATGCCATAGATTTTCGTTATACCACAGATTCAGCTCAATCTATGTAAATATGTTAGCCGACTTAAAGACTCATTGAGGCCATAACTCTTTCGGGCCTTAATACACCAGAGAAATGTAAAATATCTACCATATCATAATCTCCAGCCGCTTTCCCATTAATTCGAGGTAAATGAGGTGTAAATCCTCCTTTACGGTTTAAAAACGAACGCTTATCCGTTTCCAGGAGGGCAATAAATACCTCTGTTATGATTCTTGCACCCACTTGTCCTAAACTATTCCCTCCTGTCAATTCTGCCTCTTTCAACACATAATACCAGAGGGGGGTCTTTTTTAGTAGGCGCCCACCGCATGTATTCAAAATCTCCAATTCCTTAGGGGTAGCATTTTCCTTGATCATGGATTCTGTCAAAGGTACCCCCCCCATGTATTCTGCCACACTTTGTCCCGTAGGTACACCGAAGGCAAGCCCTCTTAATAAATTTCTAATGGCAAGTGTTCGCATGATTCTATCCGTAGGATCCGCCCCAGGTAGACTTTCAAGCTGCTTAGAAAGATGGGTATCTATCTTTTTAGCGTAGTTGATCGGCAATTCTCTACCCGTTTCAAATAATCTGTTAAAATCTACTACCCAATTTGAAAAAACAGGTAACCTTGGGACCCGAACGAATTCGAATAGCTCAATTAGGGTCGCAGGATTAAAATCACCATCGTTTATATGATAGTCGGTTCTAATCATACTATGGCCAAAGCGATATGCTGCAACTGAGAACTCTACAGGCATAAAAATCTTATCAACCTTGAAGAACCTTTGATGGCCATTTTTAACAAGATTTATAACTGCATCGCCCACAATTCTTCTCAAAAAGTCATAGATCACCACCCACTGATAGTGATGAGTTACAATTTCCCGAGCTTTTTCAAATAAATCATCACCTGTTTGTCCCTTCATAATGAGATGATCCACTACTGCATTGTGAAACTTGAGCATAGCATGATGCAACTGGGAAACTAGTAAGTTTTCGTTGTTTCGCGGATCGCCAATAATCGCGGTAAAATCAGAAGTGCGAGGCAGATCAGAATTGGTAGGAATTCCAGGGATGCCGTTAAGCCCTCTAGGACCTCCGGGTCCGGTGGGTCTATTGGTCCCAAGCAACAGTTTAATGCCTGCACCAATTCCCAGGTTAGGATCGTGATCATATAAAAAGGGATCTACGGCCGGTCCTCTCCCATAAATCGCATCAAGATCTAAGGCAGGAGTCCGGAAGTTCTGCGTTTTGTGAGGGTCCTGCCCACAATCAAGGGTAGAAAAAGGGTCTAGTGTAATATCGTGATCAATGAATTGCCCCAGATAGGTATATCCTGCGGGTATTACAGAATCAGTCGAAGGATCGTCTGATTTTTCCCCTAGGGCATCCCCTAGTTCAATGAGTAGCGTTCTATTCTCCTCTGTACAAGCTAACGTATTGTTAGGATTTTGGGCCACCTCAGGAAACATGTATCCAAAGGTGTCCGAACAATGATCAATGTAAGAAGGAGAAAAGTAACTTTTGGTTTTTAGATGGGTACCATGCCCATACCGTTTAGCATAAGGTTTCGAATTCATGGCTAAATGTTTAAAATTTAACAAAGGTGTTAAAGAGATAGGAAAAGGCGTTTACTGTATTAGTACGATAGTGAAGTTAATAAAAACTTTCTAACTAATTGGTAAAAAGTAAATTACGAACTTTAAATTAGAATTAGTCTAAATAAAATTTTAAGGTAGTTAGCGAAAAAGAATCGCGAAGATAACCCCTTTCTAATCCTCTAAAAAAGAACTCGGATACAGCACCTTTTTAGGCAAAATTTTTAACAGCAGCGGTAGGGTAATTGACCCACCGGGTAACATAAAAATGGTAAAGGTAGGAATAGCTTTAAGGATATCGAGCAATTGCTTGCGCACCTTTTCCCATTCCTCGGGGGAAAGTTCTTCTTTCCGAGATTTGCCTAGCAGGTACATCAGTTCTTTTGATTCAGCGATCTCCTGGGTAATGCGTCTTCGATTTTTACGCACGGCCAATTGGAGGCTGTTGGCGTAGCGCTCACTCGCCAGTCGATACAATTGCTTGGTTTGTAAGTAATGTACTCGGGGTTTGTGATCCGCTATAAAATTCTCTATGGCAATCATGCTGTGGCCTATCTCAGCTGGGTCCATGTCGAGCTTCACCACCAGTTTTTCCAGGTAGTCCATTTCCTCAGACTTAATATCCCGATCTGCGCGGATAGTCAAAAGGGCGATTTCCAAAAAGTATTTCTTCAGGACCCACTGATTGATAAACCGAAGGTCAATATCCGCAAGGGTAATACCCTGTGTAAGGTAAGCACGAGCAGCCTTCATTTTATTCGCTGGAAGGGCAGCTGATTCCAGGAAAAAGTTGAAAAGGATTTTTTCCTCAGGACTTACTTCTTTATCCGCATTAGCTGTAGCAGCGATTAATTTCAACAGGTTGATTCGTACAAGTTCTCGCTCTCGATGAAGGCCAAAGTCAAAGTCTGAAGCCTCCAATTCTGCCCACCTTAAGAAGAAAATGAGGTCGAGATAGATTAAGCTGTTGTGAAAAAAGCCCGTCCAGAAATTGCTGAGCCTTCTGGGGAGGGCAATGCGCTGATCTAGCAGACCTTCAATCACAGAAAGATCACTGCGCTGAGGAAAAAACTTTCCATATGAACTCGTAGGACTTTGGTTAAAGCTCTGCTGGTAGAAGGTTTTTACGTCTGATACCACTTTCTGGAATAATCGATCGATCTCTTCTTCTGAATTCTTGGGAGGATGGTAGAGATAAATCCCACATTGCAAAAAGCTTTCGGTCATCAAAACTTTCACCCGTGCATTCTCATCCCATTCATTCTGACGGGGATGCTCAATGTCATCCCAGAGTAAGGGATGTCCATAAATCAATCCCGTAGGTTGTATCAGCTTGTAGAGAAATTCTCCGCTTTCCAAATCCATGTAGGGGGACAAAGGAAATTCCTTGTCGATCAAATGTCGCCTTCTAAAGGCTATGTATCTGCGCAACCACCCTTTTTCATTTGGACTCATGCAGCTAACTCAGCTAAGATTAATTCTATAGATTCTGAATTCATTTGAATTTCAAGGACTCGATTTTCCCTAAAAATACTACCCTATAAATTAGAAACTTCAAAGTTTCCAATTTATTACTTACTCAGTTGCAAATTTACATCATTGGGAATAAAACCCCTATCCCAATTGATCAAATATAGTGGAAAACTCAAAAAAGCCTTGCTTATCTAATACCCACTCCGCACCTATCACCGCTCCTAGGGCAAAGCCTCTGCGATTATGTGCTTCATGGGTAATAGAGACCGTATCTATTTCTGAGGTATAGGAGACTACATGTTTACCAATTATCCCTCCCGCTCGAGTAAAGCCTATGGAGAGTTCCTCAGGGGCGGGAGCCCGTGAGCGCAAAGAGGCATCGCTAAATCGGGTTTTTCGATCCAAATTTTCCAAAACCTGGCTACCTAGGGAGTATGCCGTACCGCTGGGAGCATCCGCCTTGAACTTGTGGTGCTGTTCTTCCAGAAAACAATCGTACTGGGGTTGGCCATTCATGAGCTGAGCTAAGCGCTGATTTAGGAGAAACAAAATATTGACCCCAATCGAGAAGTTGGAAGCATAGAGAAAAGCTCCTTGCACCTCCCCTACGCTTTCTTCAAACTTCTTCCTGCGATCATACCAGCCTGTAGTTCCTGTGACCATAGGAATTCCCAAACCCATTACTTTTTCAAAATTTCCTTGAAAGCTCTCGGGGTGGGTAAACTCAATAACCACCTCTACCTTTCCAGAAACCAACTTTGACCACTCCTGAGGTGTATCCTGGTCTATTCTTGCCACAATTTGATGGCCTCGCTGTAAAGCCTCCTGTTCAACGGCCTTCCCCATTTTTCCATATCCTAACAGTGCGATGTTTGCCATGTGATTTTTTGTCGGTGGTCGGTGGTCGGTAGTCGGTAGTCGGTGGTCGGTGGTCGGTGGTCGGTGGTCGGTGGTCGGTGGTCGGTAGAGTGTACTTTTGTATTTGATAAAGAGTTACTGAGAACTACTGTTAAGTTGATGAAATAACAGGATTCTATTTTCTCTGAAACCATGATGAAGTTTAAGATTATTGTCTTATAGTTTACAGCCAAGTGTGAACTAATAACCCTACTCATTCCCTATGCGCCAAGTTAAGGTCAAACCCGGTTGCCAGCTCTGGGCGCCCACAGGGGAATTTCCCCCTACGTCTGGGTGAAGATCGAGACTCAAATCATCTGAAACATCGAACCCCCTTAAATGGGCATCTACATAGGCTTCTATGGTCTGAAGCAGGTGCATTCCTGCCACGGCAATTATAGATAAATCTCTATCCTGTCGGGCGTTGTCCCTTGCGCGCTTAATTCCTTCGGTGGATACGGTTTCAGGAAAGGAGGCGTTATCATTCTCTGGATCATCGTCATTCCGTTCAATAAAGGCCTGTCGAAATTCTTTGTATCGGCTGTCGTTGAATTGAATTACTAAACCGACGCCTACATATCCTCCGTACACAAAGGCAAGTTTCCAGAAGTCTCGGTTATAGATCTGCCCCCATCCGGGAACCAAGAGGCTCCGCTTCCAGGCAACTTCAGGATCAAAGGGGGGCCTGGGACCTGGAAAAAATATATTAGTAAAAAATCCTTTTTTTTGTTTTGCAGAATCAGGGAGAAAGGAAATCAAGCTATCCACAGTCGAGATAAGGGTATCAGCCTGTGCCGCAGCTATTACACTGTCTCTAACTTGATCCTGAGCTTGGAGGGAAAGGCCCCAACAAAATAAACACCCGATAAAAACTAATTTTCTCATACCCTAAAGTCCTTACAGCAACTCGCTTCGTTGTATCAGCTAGGGAAATCCTTGAGGGTGCAATTAGAGGCTATAATTCCAATATTTCAAGAATGCGGTTGAGATCTTCAGTGGAATTAAAGGGAATTGCAATTTCCCCCTTACCAGAATTAGATTGCTTCAACTTAATTTTGTTCCCAAACTTATGGGTAAGTTCTTGCTCAACCCGGGAAAGCTGGATCTGGTGCGCTGAGGGTTTTTCTGCTTCTTGGGAAGCCTTGGCCAACTCTTTTTCTTCTCGACACAGTTTTTCCACTTGCCTCACAGAAAGCCCTTTGGCGATAATTTGATAGTAAATATCCAGTTGTCGGTTTTTATCTTTAAGTAAAACGAGCTCCTTGGCGTGGCTCAAGGAGATTTTGCGGTTTCTCACCCCATTCATTATTTCTGAAGGGAGTTTGAGCAAACTTAAATAATTGGTTACTGTAGATCGGTTCTTCCCTACTTTTTTTCCAAGATCCTCTTGCTTAAGCTTTAGTTCATCAATCATACGGCGGAAGGAGATGGCGATTTCTATAGGGTTGAGGTCTTCGCGCTGAATATTTTCTATTAAGGCCATCTCCAGCATTTGCTCATCATTTGCTGCTCGAATAAAGGCGGGGACTTTTTTCAATTTGGCGAGTTTTGCAGCGCGCATCCTCCGCTCTCCAGCAATGAGTTGGTACTTTCCCGTTTCTAGTTTGCGAACTGTCAAGGGTTGAATGACCCCGTGAACTTTAATGGAAGCAGAAAGTTCCTCCAAGGCTTTCTCATCAAATTCCGTTCGCGGTTGAAACTGATTAACCATTTCTATCTGGTCAATCGCGATTTCGCCCACCCCCATCGAGTGGCCTGTCGCCTGCTCCTTTACTACTTCTTCTGTATCAGGTAGAATAGCGCTTAAGCCTCTTCCCAAGCCTTTTTTACGTTGTATCTTCGCCATATTGACCTTGAATTTACCACTAAAAAGCCAAAGTAAAAACCGTGCCTTCCTCGGGTTCTGATTGGAAGGTAATATTCCCTTTGTGAAGCCGCATGATCTGCCTGGAAAGGCTCAGACCAATTCCAGATCCCTGCTTTTTTGTGGTAAAAAAGGGAATGAATATTTTCTCTTGGAGTTCTCGGTCAATTCCCTTTCCATTATCCGCAACCTGGATAATGGTGCGTTCATTCTGTCCAGCAAATGCGTGTAAACTCAGGGTTCCTCCTTTCCTTTCCCGAACAGCTTCCATGGCATTTTTAATTAAATTAATCAGCACCTGATCTAGTAAGTTGGGATCTACCAATATCTCCAATTCCTGAGGATCTACAGATAGCTCTACCTCAATTCCCGCTTTTTCCCATTCCTCTTTGAAGAGGTACTGTAGGCGATCGAAAATCATCTGGATACGAACAGGCTCAATCTGAGGAGTGGGAATACGGGTTAAATTTCTGTAGGCATGAACGAACTGTAACAGTCCTTCACTTCGGTTCTCAATCGCCCGAATCCCTTGCTGAAAATCGTGCAACGAATCCTCGGAAAATGGGGTACTGGATTCATCCGGTAGGGTTTCTAGTTGCCGGCCTAAGGCTCCTGTAAGAGATAAAACAGGTGTTACAGAGTTCATAATTTCATGGGTCAAGACCCGAATGAGTTTTTGCCAGGATTCTACCTCCTGTTCTTCTAGCTCTGATTTAATATTTTGCAGGGAAACCAAATTGAATGCTCCCTCCACCAATTTGAAGCTAGATTTATGGATGGCAAGGTGGTGTAATTCCCCTTTGAGTACCAGTTTTTTCAGCACCTGTTCCCCTGGGTCAAGACTAGCGATAGTGTCATACAACACATCGCTTACCTTATTCAAGCCATTTATGTTTCCTAGATAAGGCCTTCCCAGGAGACCGTGGGCCGCTTGATTCATCAACACCACTTCTCCGTCAGCTTTAAAG
Organism: Bacteroidota bacterium; assembly: GCA_039197765.1. Classification (GTDB taxonomy): domain Bacteria; phylum Bacteroidota; class Bacteroidia; order J057; family J057; genus JBCCTX01. The sequence goes on along the minus strand of JBCCTX010000011.1, from coordinate 41,621 downwards.
CAAATGAGTGCGACGCGAATGTGCTCGATTATATTTTGCAAATACTGATAGTGGACTTCCTTTTCGACACGCAAATCTCGGTAACTCCCGAGAATTGTATTAAAGGCCTCGTGCAATTGGCGGGTATTTTTTCCCTGATTTACGGTTGAAAAATTCAGGGAGAAATCCCGGTGTTTAATAGACATAAGGAAGGTGCCCAATTCCTTCTGAAAACGCTCTACATAGGAAAAAAGGGCAATAGACATTCCCACAATGAGGAGTCCTAAGAATATATTGGTCAGGATCCAAGGTTCTGTCCGAGAGGTTGAATAACTGAGTAGCCCCATCATTGCGAGGATGACCAGCAGGCGTACAATTACCTGGAATCGAAAGGAGCGTAAAATTTTCAATGTTTAGTTTTCAATTTTCTACAAACCATATTTCTCAATTTTCCGGTAGAGTGTAGTACGGCCTAAGCCCAACTCTTTCGCGGCCTTGCTGATATTTCCCTGAAATTTCTCAATCGCGCGTTTTATCGCCTCTTTTTCTACTTCTTCCAGGTTTACAGATTCATTCTGCTGTACCGGAGACGCTGAAACAGGCTTGGAACGAGAAGCAGGAATTAAAATTTCCGGGTCTCCCATGATCACTGCGCGTTCCACTACATGCTGTAATTCCCGAATATTTCCTGGCCAGTCATACGAACGCATGCGCTCAAAATGACTCTTAGAAACCTTTAGGGGCATGGCCTGATATTTCTGAGTATACCTCGACAGAAAATGATCTACTAGTAAAGGAATATCTTCACCCCTCTCCCGCAAAGGGGGGAGGGTAACTTCAACTGTATTGATGCGGTAGAGTAAATCCTGGCGGAATTCACTCTGGTGAACCATTTCATACAGGGGCATATTGGTGGCACACAGGAGGCGTATGTCAACTTCTTTGGTTTTGTAGGATCCTACGCGGGTTACCTGCCGACTTTGTAGGGCAGTCAGTAACTTCGCCTGTAAATGGAAGGGTAAATTACCTACCTCATCCAAGAAAAGGGTCCCAGTATGGGCCACTTCAAATCTCCCCGCACGATCCTCTCGTGCATCTGTAAAGGCTCCTTTTACATGCCCAAATAATTCGGACTCAAAAAGGGTCTCGCTTATCGCCCCCAAATCTACCTGAATAAAAGGGGCTGTACTTCGACGAGACTGAGCGTGTAAGGCCTTTGCAATAAGCTCTTTGCCCGTGCCATTCTCCCCCAAAATTAGGACATTGGCATCTGTAGGTCCCACTTTCTCAATCAGAGAAAAGACTTCCATCATTTTGGTGGATTCGCCAATAATGGTATTTGAAAGTGAACTATTAGGTGTCTTTACCGAGACAGGCGTTTTCAATGTGACGTTTTCCTTTCGGCCTGAAAATACTCCAGTCAATGCTTGAATAAGAGCCTCATTATCCCAAGGTTTCAATACAAAATCAGTAGCCCCTTCTTTCATGGCACGAACCGCCAAGCGCACATCTCCATAGGCCGTCATGAGTACAACTGGTATCGTGGGTGCCTCCTTCCGAATTTTTTTCAGCCACCTTAACCCCTCTTTGCCACTTGTAAAACCAACGGTAAAGTTCATATCCAACAAGACCGCGTCAAATACCTTTCCCTCAATAAGCTTCAGGATTTCATGGGGCTTATTCTCTGTATAAACTTTTTGAAAATAGGGTTTTAACAGAATTTTAGCGGTCAGAAGGATATCTTCATCATCGTCTACAACCAACAGCGATTTTGATTTTGTTTCAGCCATAGCTTACAATTCTCACAAATAGCTTTAAGTATCTCACATAAGTTGCAGGCTTTAGCGGAAAAGTCCAAGTAATTTTACCGAAGTGTTTCAAATCGGTACTAAATCTGTTCCACAATGAAACAAGATTTTGAATAATCTAGGTATATCTTTCAAATAAATTACTGACTATCAACAACTTGAACAAAAGGCACACTCCTTGCCATATAGAAGGAGAACAATAAAATCCACCTGGTTATGAAACACATTAAACATCTTCTATCGACAATCGTGAACCTTCACTACCAGCTGAGGATAAAAAAGTATTCAAGAATTTACCCTGATTGGGCAACCATTTCCCCAAATGATACATCTGTATTATATGTAGGCTCTCATGAAGGGTGGAAAACAAGTCTTTTACCATCACATTCCATCGCAAACGAATTAATCGATAAAACCCATGGATAGAGTCTTAAAAAAGAAAAAATGGCCGGTGAGGCGAATCGTTTATACTTTCGTCCTACCTCTAGTAGCAGGCTTACTCATTTGGCTTATGGTGCGCGCTACAGGAAGTTCTCGTCTTCGTGTTGAGACCGATCGCTTGACGATATCAAATGTTTCCTTCGGTCCTTTTCAGGAATTTATTCCCATTAATGGGGAGGTACTTCCCCTAACTACCCGTTATGTGACAGCGCTTGCAGGTGGACAGGTGGAGGAAGTATACATGGAGGGAGGAGAATTTGTGAAGGCCGGGGATATCATCTTGAAGTTGAGTAATCCCGATCAAGAGCTTCAGTATATGCAGTTGGAAACGAGTTTATTGGAGCAGGCAGACCAGTTAAGGAATACGCGGATTACGTTGGAAGAGCGGGGCTTAAACCTTCAAGAGCAATTACTCAGAGTGGAAAACGATCTTATTTCTCAAGGGCTCCTACACAGAAGAAATGAGGAACTTTACAAAGACAGCGTTATTTCAAAGAATGATTACGAGGCTACTAAATACCCTTACGAGCTCAGCTTGAAGCAGAAAGACTTGACAGAAGTTCGGATCGCAAGGGATTCACAACTTACAGGTGCACAGCTTGAGCAAGTGGAGTTTTCTCTGCAAATGGTTCGCACCAACCTCGTTGCAGTACAGCAGAACAGAGAAAACTTCACGATCAAAGCTCCTACAGCTGGTCTGCTTTCTTCTATACGGGTGGAACTTGGAGAGACGGTCAACCAAGGCCAGCAAATTGGACAAATTGACGTGATGCAAGGATATAAGGTGCGTGCACAGATCGACGAACACTATATCGCACGAATAGAACCAGGGCTTAAAGGCCAATTTACATTTTCAGGAAGTCCCTATATCTTGGAAATCCGAAAAGTATATCCAGAAGTTCTTCAAAATGGAGCTTTTGAGGTAGATATGGAATTCCTGGCGAATGGTACCCCTGAAGGAATCAAAAGAGGTCAGAACCTGCAAATACGTCTAGCCCTAAGTGAAGAAGAACAAGCTCTAATGATCCCTAGAGGGGGATTTTTTAATAGCACTGGTGGGAATTGGGTATACGTAGTAGATCCTGAAGGAAATATCGCTACCAAGCGAAATATTCGGATTAATCGCCAGAGTGACCGCTTTTACGAAGTAACAGAAGGCCTAGTAGAAGGAGAAAAGGTCATCACCTCCGGGTATGACAATTTCAATGAAATCGACATTTTAGTATTACAATAAATTCTAAACAACCACCTATGCTCCGCACAACAGATCTAATTAAGTACTACCGGACAGAAGAAATAGAAACCACTGCGCTCAACAAAGTTTCCTTTGAAGTCAAAGATGGAGAGTTTGTCTCAATAATGGGGCCTTCTGGTTGCGGTAAATCCACCTTGCTCAATATTATCGGAATGATTGATAGTCCTTCAGGAGGAGAATACCACTTTTTAGAAGAGGAAGTCTCGAAATACACCGAAAGGCAACGAGCCAATCTTCGCAAGCACAACATTGGCTTCGTATTTCAGAGCTTCAACCTGATCGATGAATTAACGGTCTTTGAAAATGTTGAACTTCCCCTGATTTATACCAAGATGAAGTCCAGTGATCGCAAAACCCGAGTGGAAGGTGTTCTAGAAAAAATGAACATGATGCACCGACGCAATCACTTCCCCCAGCAACTTTCTGGTGGACAACAGCAAAGGGTTGCTGTAGCGAGGGCTATTGTTAACGAACCCAAACTTATCCTTGCGGATGAGCCGACGGGAAACCTGGATACAGCGAATGGTGATGATGTAATGAAACTCCTTATTGAACTTAATGAACAAGGAACAACTATCATCATGGTAACGCACTCCCCGAGAAATGCAGAGTTTGGCCACCGTATTGTTCACCTGTTGGATGGAAAAATTGTCTCTGAAAACCAGTTGAGTACTTTCAGAATTTAAGTAGAAATCCCAACATACGCTAAAGGTCATAATTGTGGGTATATTTCATTTCCCCCTTAAGGAGCATACTTTCTTATTATGTTAGCTTATTCTGCCGAAAAGATATTGCCCACAATTAGACTTTCTCACACACTTAACATCCTACATAACATCCCATGTTCCGGAATTACCTGAAAACTGCACTCAGGAGTTTAGGCAAACAACGGCTTTTCACCTCTATTAATATTGGTGGACTAGCCGTTGGAATTGCTTGTTGCCTCCTCATCGTTCTATTCGTAAGGGAAGAACTGAGTTTTGATACATTTCACCAAAATGCCGATCGAATCTACAGGACAAGTGTGGATTTGAAATTTGGAGAAATGGAAGGAGAGATGGCAGTTACGCCAGCTCCCTTTGCTTTTACCAGTGTGGCTGATTTTCCAGAAGTTGTACAAGCTGCACGCCTACGTTCCACAGGTTCGTATCTGGTCAAAGTAAGTCCAGGTGATAATAACATCGAAGAAACTGAGGTCGTCTTTGCCGATAAGGAGGTATTTGAGGTATTCACCTTTGAGGTTATAGAAGGAGATCCTATCTCGGGATTGGCAGAGCCAAATACCCTAGTTCTATCCAAGAGTAGGGCAGAAAGGTATTTCAGTGGAGAAACTTCCGTTGGGAAAACCCTCATTTTGAATGATCAAGATACCTATAAGGTAGTTGCAGTTATTGAGGATGTTCCCTCCAATAGCCAATTTCAGTTTGATCTATTCTTGTCTATGGAAGGTAGAGAGGAGGCCAAGGAAACCATCTGGCTTTCCCATAACTTCCATTCTTATCTCTTACTCAAAGAAGGGGCTGACGCAGATGCATTGGAAGCTAAATTCCCTGCAATGATCGAACAGTATGCAGGACCACAGGTAAAGCAATTTCTAGGAATAGAAGTAGATGAATGGGAGGCTTCAGGTAATAGATTGGGCTACCATTTGCAACCGATTACTGACGTTTACCTTCGATCCGACGCAATGTATGAATTGGGGCCAACGGGAGATATTACCTATGTGTATATTTTTTCCTTAATCGCCTTATTTATTCTCTTCATCGCCTGTATTAACTTTATGAATCTCTCAACTGCTCGGTCTGCCAATCGAGCAAGAGAAGTGGGTGTAAGAAAGGTATTGGGGGCCTTACGTAGTAATTTAATCAATCAGTTTTTGATAGAGTCAATCCTAATTGGCTTATCAGCTTTTGTATTAGCTTTGATTTTGGCAGAGATTGCCCTTCCCTTCTTTAATAATCTAGCAGATAAAAACCTATTTATCCCCTGGACTAACCCCTTCTTCCTTCCCATTGTCATCTTTTTTGGACTCATTGTGGGAACAATGGCAGGGATATACCCTTCTTTTTATCTTTCAGGATTCCGCCCGATTCAAATTCTCAAGGGAAAATTAAGCCAGGGATCTCAGAGTAAAACCTTGAGAAGTAGTCTGGTTGTGTTTCAGTTTCTAGCTTCCATTGTGCTGGTCGTATGTACGTTGGTCGTTAGGGAGCAATTATCATTTATCCAAAATAAGAAACTTGGATTCAATAAAGAACAGGTGTTAATCCTTCGAAACACCTACACCTTAGAAGACCAAATACAAGTATTCAAACAGCGTTTACTCCAGGATCCCAATATAGCTTACGCAACTATTTCGGGATATATGCCTGTCCAACCTTCGAATACAAGCAATACGGTTTTTTGGCCTCGCGGGGAAAAAACCCAGGAGCGTAGTATTATCATGAACAACTGGACAGTAGATTTTGACTACGTTCCTACCTTAGGTTTAGAAATCCTGGAGGGTCGCGATTTTTCCCTGGATTTCCCAACCGACTCTCAAGCCGTTATTCTCAATGAGGCGGCTATTGCAAGTTGGGGGTTTGAGGACCCTATTGGTCAGACCATCAGCACCTTCTCTGGACTTACCGAGGACAACCAAGAAATTTCGTCGGATTACACAATCATAGGAGTTGTGCAAAATTTTCATTTTGAATCGCTTAAGCAAAGTATTGCTCCGCTAGGCCTATTAATAGGAAACTCTACAGGAAGCCTACAGATTCGGATGAAGACAGATGATATTTCCCAAACGCTTTCAAACGTCGAATCTCTATGGGCCGAGTTTGCTCCAAACCAGCCTCTGGACTATGAATTCATGGATGAAAACTTTATGAACATGTATGAGACTGAATCGAAGCTGGGTAAGATTTTCCTCAGTTTTGCCATTCTAGCCATTTTCATTGCCTGTCTTGGACTCTTTGCCCTCGCTTCCTTTATGGCCGAACAGCGGACCAAAGAAATTGGAATTCGCAAGGTCCTAGGTGCGAGAATCTCACAAATTTTCGCTTTGCTATCCAGCGATTTTCTCAAATTAGTAGGCATTTCACTGCTGATAGCTATTCCCATATCCTGGTATTTTATGAACAGTTGGCTCCAGGGGTTTGAATATCGAACCGATATCTCTATTAGCACCTATGTCCTGGCGGGAATCGGATGTCTACTCATTACCTTAATAACAATCTCCTACCAGTCTCTACGAGCGGCCGTAGCAAATCCAATTCACGCCTTGAAAGACGAATAAAGTGTACGTACATTTTCTAATCCTTCCCCATGATCAAAAACTATTTCAAAACGGCTCTCAGGTCTCTCTGGAAACACAAAGGGATCTCCTTTATCAACATCCTAGGACTGGGACTAGCTACAGGAATTAGCCTCCTGCTGATACTTACAGCCTCCTTCGAGCTCTCTTTTGATAATTTCCACGAGAACAAGGAAGAGTTGTATAGAGTGTTTATGGAAGTCCAAAGAGTCGAAGGTATAGACCGTGGTACAGTAATGCCTGCTCCACTGAGACCCAGTTTAGAAGCAGAGTTGCCTCATATTGTTAATAGTTCCAGGTATATGGATCACTCTTCAATTTTGGAGAAAGACGCCATTCAGTTTGACCTGATGACTCGGGCAGTGGATAAGGAATTCCTGGAAATGTTCAGTTTCGAATTGACCTCCGGGAATCCTGCAGAAGCCTTAGGGGATTTATCCTATATCGTTTTAACCGAAAAAACTGCGGAACGAATATTTGGGGACAAGGATCCCATGGGTGAGGCGCTAACTTGGAAAGATGGGTATTCAACACGAGAGCTTATCGTAAATGGAATTTGTGCCGATCCTCCTAAAAATTCTTCTATCCGATTTGATGCCCTTACACGATTCGAAACCCATGAGGGATATGAAGAGAACCTTGCTTCATGGGATGACCAATACCACGAATTATACATTCAGTTGGCCCCTGGAATCGAAGCTTCAGCGTTGGAAGAAAAGCTAAAGCCATTTGTAGCCCAACACTATTCGGGAAGTATTGAACAAATGGAATCGGAGGGTATTGAGCCTCAGCCTGGGAAAGAATTAATTGCTCTTAAACTCCAACCCCTCTCGGATCGGCATGAGAATACTTTAATTGCTGCAAAAAACGAGAAAAATTCCCTGAGCTATCCTTACCTTTTTTCAGGGCTGGCGATATTTTTGCTCTTGGTGGCTGCCTTTAACTTTGTCAACTTAACCATTGCACGCTATCTGTCCCGAGCGAAAGAAGCTGGTGTACGGAAGGTCCTGGGGGCAAATCGAAAACAACTCTTAGCCCAATTCTGGGGAGAAGCCCTACTCATCGGAAGTATCGCTCTTATTGCAGGTGGAATTATATTTTATGACCTTATTCCTACTTACAATGAGCTCTTCCGAAGAAGTATTCATTTGGGCCAACTCCAAAGTCCTAAATTGTGGTTAGGAATTCTCGGCGGCCTATTTGTTGTTACGCTATTGGCAGGAGCCTATCCCGCATGGTGGTTGTCTCGAATAAATATGCCAGAAATCTTTAAAGGAAAGGTTCAACTCAATACACCTGGGAGTGTACGGAATACCCTCATTATCATACAATTTGCCATTGCGAGTCTGTTGATCGCCTGTACCCTCATCGCCTGGAGACAAATCGATTTCCTTAGAACCAAAGACCTCGGCTTTAACAAAGATCAAGTGATCAGTTTACCGCTGGGACAGGGAGTAGAAAGCGAAAAAATTATCCCCTTATTACGCCAAAAGCTTGCATCTAACCCTAATATACTCAGCTTAAGTGCAACGGATGACAACCTTGGCAGAGGCCTTGATGGATCGCAAATGACCTCTGTATTTGGTTTTATACATGAAGGAAAATCCCTTCGAACACATGGTATGGAGGTAGAGTACGACCTCCTTAAAACCCTAGATATAGAATTACTTGAAGGGCGGAGCTTTTCTCGAAGTTATCAGACAGATTCATCCAGGGCCATCCTCATTAGTAAAGCTATGGCCGATCAATTAGGGGTAGAAAACCCTCTTGGAGTCAAACTGCCCCTGTTTGGTGAAGGAGAAACCCCCGAGGTCGTAGGGGTATTCCAAGACTTCCATTTTGAATCCCTCCACAAACCCATAGAACCCCTAACCCTTACCCTCAGAAAATTGTGGCCTTTGGAATACGTCTTTATCAAGGTTAGCCCGCAAGCCCTTACCTCCACCCTATCAGAGATTGAACAAGTTTGGAAGGAACTTGCCCCGCAATCTGAATTTCAGGCCTCTTTTTTAGACGAGAACACAGATCGATTGTACCAGGAAGAGCAGCGCTTATCTAAAATTTTCCTAAGTGCCTCTCTCCTAGCTATTGCCATCTCTTGTCTAGGCCTTTTTGCCATGGCCCTCCTGGCCATCCAGCAAAGAACCCGAGAAATCGGTATTCGGAAAGTTCTTGGGGCTTCTGTTGGAAGTATTGTTGGGCTCCTTTCCCGTCAGTTTGTTTACATGGTTCTGGTATCCCTTTTAATTGCCCTACCCTTCGCCTGGTACGGAATGGGAAAATGGTTAGAAGATTTTGCCTATCGTACCGAACTCACTGGTTGGGTATTTCTATTGACAGGAATTCTTGCAGTAGGCATTGCTTTGCTTACCGTGAGTATTCACTCGTTTCGAGCGGCGCTTACAGATCCTATTGAGGCACTGAAGAGCGGCGAGTAGGCTGGGTTGATAGTTTGATAGTCCGTAGTCCGTAGTTAGATAGACGACAGTCTGAGGTGAAAATCATTATCTCCCTTAAAAAGATGGAGACAGACACATAATCTTTGAATGGTATTCAACGGTGAGGAATGCTACCAAGTAATATTGATTTTGGATTATATATACTGATAACCCATCATTTTGGCTTTAACGCTGTGGCAAAATGTATAGGACCAGATGATCTCATCTGCAACTACACATTTCTTTCAGAAAAAGAGATTCTCCTACTTCCTCCTTATCCTCCTTAACGTATAATTCCGTGCCCATTTTTCCTCCTAGCCGAAAAATGTACCTGGATGGGACTTTCCTAACCCCTATATCTTATACCTGTCAACTTTTTTTAGTTTCATCTCGCCAAATCTGTCAACCTTATTCAGGACGTGTCACTTCATACCCCATACCTACCATCTACTACCTACTACCTAACACCTCCCCCCTCAAAACACCAGGCTAAACGTTGTCCCCTTGCCAGGATCAGATACCAAGGAAAGCGTACCTTGGTGCATATTCATGATCTGGCGACAGAGGCTTAGCCCAATACCTGAGCCTTCCTTTTTCGTGGTAAAAAAGGGGGTAAATACTTTGTCCCTGATTCCTGGATCAATTCCCTTTCCATTATCGGAAACTTGCAATTGAATTTTGGCACTTGACAATTGAACCGCTGAAAGGTTGATCCTCGGTTCAGGACATCCTTTCAAGGCATATATGGCATTATTGATGAGGTTTATTAGTACTTGTTCAATTTTCTCCAAATCAGCTTGCAGGATAAGTGCCTCTTGAGGTACCTCAATTTGTAGAGAGACCCCTTGCTCTATCAATTTGGGCTCGAGAAGGGTCCGAATTCGCTGAAATAATTGTTTTACCGGAAATGAGACTAAGGTAAGGGGGCTCAAAGTATTGAGGTGCTTATATTCATCTACAAACCGCACCAATCCCTGACTCCTGCCGGCAATCACCTGCAAATTTCCCCGCAAATCTTCCATATCCTCCGCACTTAATTCCCGGGATTGACCACCAGGTTGTTCAACCAATTCCAGGGTAAGCTTGCTCAGCGTAGCAACCGGAATAACCGAATTGTTGATCTCGTGGGTCAGAACCCGAATGAGCTTTTGCCAGGAATTGAGCTCCTGAGAATCCATCTCAATGCTAATATCCTGGAGGGCTACCAGTTTATGGGCATCATCTAAGAGTTTGAACGCTGTGGAATGCAGGGTTAGTTGGCGGGTGGTACCATTGCGGGAAAATGAGTAAGACTTCCGCTCGTCAGCAGGTAACTCCCGAATGATCGCCAAAAGGGTAGGGTCAATGGTTTTTAGTGCATCCAACTTATACCAATGCGTTTTTCCCAACAGATCCTTAGCTGCCTGATTGATGAGGATCACCTCCTCTCGGGAATTGTAGCAAATAATGGCTACTCCTATGTGGCCAACTAACGTTTGTAAAAATTGGTGTTGGCTCTCTTTCTCACTTCGCAGGCGTCTAAATGTGCCCATAACGCTCTCATATAGGGTTTTCATTTCATATTTCTTTGGGGAAAAGCGACTATTACCCACATTCGCAGAAAAATCATTCTGCTCAATGGCCTCCATGAAATACCGCATCTCCCGATGCTCTTTATCGATGAAGCGAATGAGATCTGCAAACAATAAAACGGCAAACAAAGCCGTCCAAAATGCCGCCAGAAAAAAGGGAGTCTGTAGCAAAATAATCCAACTGGCAGAACTCATTAGAGAAATCAAGAGGAGGCGCCAAAATACCTTTACCTTAAAAGATAGTTTCATAGCTTGTAACGTTCAATTTTTCTGTATAAGGTGCTTCGCCCCATCCCAAGTTCTTTTGCTGCCTGTGTCAAATTCCCCCCACATTTGCGTATAGCTGATTGAATGGCTTGCTTTTCCATGTCCTCGATATTTAAGGATTTTGCCCCTTCTCCTTCCTCCACATGTTGTGCTGTAGCATGAATTTCCTGGGGAAAATCTTCTGATAAAAGGGTACTTCCTTCGCTTAAAATAACAGCCCGCTCTACAGCGTGCTGTAATTCTCGTACATTTCCTGGCCAAGCATATGCCATGAGCTTGCGCAAGGTTGCCGCCTGGATTTTCATGGGTTTTCGATCATACTTTTTTGCATAGTGGTCCAGGTAGTACTCGGCAAGCACCCCGATGTCTTTAGGCCGCTCCCTTAAGGGAGGCAAAGGGATTTCTACCGTATTGATTCTATACAACAAGTCCTGTCGGAAGCCTTGGTCTGCTACTCGCTGATGTATAGGAATATTAGTTGCACAAATAAGCCGTACATTCAGGGGGATGGGGCGATTAGAACCCACACGGGTAACCTGCCGGCTTTGCAGGGCAGTAAGAAGCTTTGCCTGAAGTGGCAAGGGTAGATTGCCTATTTCATCTAAAAACAACGTTCCCTTCTCAGCTAACTCAAAGCGCCCTACCCGATCCTCTCTTGCATCGGTAAAGGCTCCTTTGGCATGACCAAATAGTTCTGACTCAAACAAGCTCTCGGGTATGGCGCCCAAATCGACTTTTACAAAAGCTTCCTCAGCTCTTGGCGATTGGTTGTGTATAGCGCGAGCAATTAATTCCTTTCCTGTTCCATTTTCTCCCAATATCAATACATTCGCATCCGTTTTCGCTACCTTCTCCATCATCCGAAATATGGGAACCATACTAGGATCCTCGCTTACAATTTCGGGGTACATGCCATCCACTTCTCGTTTAAGGATGCCCCGGCTGTTTTTCAGTCGTTCTACCTCTCTATTGGCTTCCACCAATTTCCAAACATTCTGAATAGAAGCAAGCAGTTTCTCAGCCTGCCAGGGCTTTACCACAAAGTCAGATGCTCCCTGCTTCATCCCCTGAACTGCGAGCTCAATATCCCCATAAGCCGTATGTAAAATTACCTGACATTCTGGAGCAATTTTTTTCATTTTTCGCAGCCAAAATAATCCTTCCTGCCCACTGGTAATACCCGGAGCAAAATTCATATCCAAAAGAACAATGTCTATAGACTTTTCCTGGAGCGTTTCTAGTGCTTTTTTGGGAGAGCTTTCCGTAAAAATTTCCTTGAAGTGCCTCTTCAACACTTGCTTAGTCGTGTACAATACGTCTAAATCGTCATCGACCACTAATATTTTTGAGGGGAGTTGAGCCATATCTTCAATATACACTATCTCTCATTCGGGTTCAATAAGCTGTCCCATTTTGACACGACTACTTGTCTCATCCTGGGACGAAGACAGATGGGTTTGAATTCAATACGCAGAATAAATTACTGATATTCAGCCGTTTATAATTAAGGAACAGTGATTGCCAAATAAATAGTGTCTTTCTATAGGAAAAGTATCTTTACCCCACGGTTCAAATCAACTCACTATCAACTATGGTACTAAACTACCTCAAGCTCACCTGGAGAAATATTCGCCGACATAAGGTGTACTCTCTTATTAACATTACAGGATTAGCGATAGGAATGGCTTCTGCCCTGTTCATTTTTGAATATGTGTTATTCGAGTGGAGTTATGATACCCACCTTGAAAACCTCTCCCAAAAATACAGGGTGTATAACGATCGCTACCAAAATGGAGAGCTCATTCAACATGGAACCATTACCTACCCTATGGTAGGCCCTTTCATAGCCAAAGATTACCCTGAAATACAATCTTACACAAGAGTTTTTCCTGCTGGAAGAACCCCAGTTATTCAGGAAGAACAAGTGTTCATGGAAGATAACTGTATGATCGTTGATGAATACTTCCTAGATTTCTTTTCGGTTGATGTACTAGCAGGAGATATAAAAAGTGCCCTTAGAGATTACAATTCTCTGGCCATTTCCACCCAAGTTGCTGAACGTTATTTTGGTATCGAGGACGACGAGTGGAGTAAGGCTATTGGAAAAACCCTGGAAATAACAGAGGATCGGAATATGGCTAAGGTAACGGCCGTTTTTACCCCCTTTCCTCAAGCAACCCACTTGAACCCAGAAATCCTTCTTTCCTATAAAACCCTTATCATAGACGCCGGTAAAAATGACCAAGGGGTCGTAATGGCTGATCTCAGCCAAACCTGGTCTGATTTTTACCATTATATTGAATTACAGGAAGGCGTTAGCGAGGAAGCATTTGAGCAAAAACTGGTAGGATTTGGGGAAAAATACTTTGGAGAAGGTGAGATATCGGGGAGTGTAGAAAAATTTCACCTTCAACCCTTAGAAGAAGCGCATTTGTATTCCGATTTTGAATATGAAATTGGCCAAACCAATAATGGAAAGGCCATAGCGGCTTTGTTGGGCATCGGTATATTTATCCTATTTATCGCCTGGATCAATTATGTGAATCTAACTACTGCACGCTCTCTTGATCGGAGTAAAGAAGTGGGAATCCGCAAGGTATTAGGAGCTAAACGTAAGGAGTTAATTACCCAATTCCTGTTTGAATCCCTGTTCTTCAATATGATGGGATTTTTATTAGCTGTAACCTTGGTTCAAATTTCACAACCCTACCTGAATCAATGGCTCAACATTCCCCTTTCTATTTTCCAACTAACCCAAACATTCTCCACCAGTTTTTCCTCATTTTACATGCTCTTACCCTTAATTTGGCTCTTAGGTATTTTCCTTTCAGGAATTTATCCCGCTCTCCTTTTATCGGGATTTAATCCCATTTCCATTCTAAAAGGAAAATTATTGAGAAATCGTCAGGGAACTGTCTTACGAAGGGGTTTGGTGACGTTCCAGTTTATCTGCTCTCTCCTCCTCATTATGGCCACCTTCACCATCTATTCACAGCTCTCCTACATGCAAGAAACGGATTTGGGAATAAACCTAGAACAAAAGCTCATCGTAAACGGCCCACAACTTACCCCTTATGATTCGGCTTTTGCCCCCAAGGTTAGAACTCTAAGAAATGAACTCTTAAAAATTCCTCAAGTACAAGCGGTATCCACCTCACGCAATTTGGCGGGAAACCGACTCCCTCGTTTCTTCAATGTAACAAGTGATAAAAAGGGGCCTGAACAGACCCTCTCCTTGAACAATATGAATGTAGGCGTAGGCTTCATTGAAATGTACGATTTAGAGGTTATTCACGGTCGCACCTTTATGCAAACTGATTATGAACCTATATTTACCAATATCGACCACGTTTTATTAAATGAATCTGCAGCCATACATCTAGGATATGAAGAGCCTAAAGAAATTCTTAATCAACAGATTCAAATTTATGACCTCGAATTGGAGGTCGTAGGAATCGTAAAAGACTTTCATCAACGATCCATTAGGTATCCAATTGAACCAATTGTTTTCATTCCCACCTACAATCCAAATTATTTCTCCTTATCCATAAATGCGACAAATTGGGAAAAGAGCATTTCATCCGTTGAGGCAGCCTACCATTCCATTTTTCCAGGCAACAACTTTTCTTTCTTCTTTTTAGATGAAAGATTTGAGGAACAATACTTAGAAGATAAACGCTTTGGACAAATTTTCGCCTCTTTTGCTATCCTAGCCGCTTTTATTGCCTGCTTGGGGCTATTTGGACTATCTTCCTTCAACATGACCCAAAGGACCAAGGAAATTGGGATCCGCAAAATATTAGGTGCCACCGTCGATCAATTACTGGTTCTTCTTACTAAGGAGTATATCCAGTTGATCCTTTTGGCAAGCTTCCTAGCCACTCCCCTAGCCTACTTATTTATCCTAAATTGGCTGGAAAATTATGCCTTTAGTATTCCCATACGTATGGAGATTTTTGCCATCCCCATCGTTTGCCTCATTTTTATCGCTCTCTTAACTATTTTCTTTCAAACCCTTCAAACTGCCCAAGCAAATCCCATTGAAGCGTTGAGAAACGAATAATTCCAAAACCATGATCAAACATTATTTACTGACCACCCTCCGCATTTTGGTGCGCCATAGGCTGTACTCTATCCTGAATATTGTCGGCCTTGCCACGGGTCTCGCAGCCTGCTTACTCATCTTGCAATATGTACGCTTTGAGCGCAGCTATGAAGAAATGCACCAAAATGCAGATAGAATTGCCCGAATCACCCTAGACTATTACGATGGGGAAACGATGACGGATCAAGATGCAGAAACCTATCGCCCACTAGGCCCAGCTATAGTAAATGAAATTCCCGAAGCAGTAGACTTTTGTCGCCTACATCATTTTGACGTGAGAGAATTTACGTATGGAGATAAAATATATCAAGAAGAACGGGTATACATGGGTACCGCAAGCACCCTAAATATGTTTTCCTACAGATTCCTGGAAGGTGACCCCCAATCAGTCCTTCAGAACCCATTTGAGTTACTCGTAACCCAAAGTATGGCCCAAAAATATTTCGGAGCGGAAGATCCCATGGGTAAAGTTTTGACGATGTATTACGGAGATGAAAAGGTTGAGCTAAACATCGTGGGAATCTTAGCGGATCTTCCCAAAAATACGCACTTAAAATTCGACTGCCTTATTTCCTATAAAACGGGGTTTGCGATAGAAGACTGGGAGGAGGAGACCTGGAATAGTAACAATGATTATACCTATGTATTGTTACGGTCTAAGGATGACCATGCAAGCTTCAGCGAAAAGTTATACGCCTTCAACCAGCGCTTGCACAAAAAGGAAATCATGGAAGACGAATTCGCGATTGCTCAACCGTTAAAGGACCTTCATCTCTATTCTCACAAACCCTTCGAACCTGAGGTAAACGGAGACAGCCAGAGCGTAACCTTCTTACAAATCATTGCATTTTTCATCTTGTTCATGGCAGTAGTCAACTATATCAATCTTGCTACTGCTCGGGCTTTAGATCGAGCAAAAGAAGTCGGAATTCGCAAAACGATCGGTTCACAACGCTCTCAACTTATCAAACAATTTTTATTTGAAACGGCGTTGATCCATGTTTTTGCTGGAGGTTTCTGCTTGAGCATTATTCAACTTTCCCAACCAGCTTTTGAATCCCTTACGGGAATTCCCTCTACGGGCTTATTTATTACAACCCCTCAGTTTTGGATGCTATTCTTGGGCTTGATTGGATTGAGCACCCTACTAGCTGGCCTATACCCTGCCTGGGTCCTTTCAGGCTATAAACCCATTTTCATGCTCAAAGGAAATTTTCTGCACTCCAATCAGGGAAAAATGATTCGACAAGGACTGGTCGTTGCGCAGTTTTCACTTTCTCTTCTACTCATTACAGGCGCCCTGGTAGTTCGGTCGCAATTCATCTTCATCAAAAATAAAAGCTTAGGAACAAATATCGAGCAAACTTTGGTGCTTAGGGCTCCCGGACAAGACTCAGCCAGAAACCAGTACAATGCGTTTAAGAATACCCTTTTGCAATCCCCTCTTGTCCAAAGCGCATCCCTTTCTACGATCGTCCCTGGAAATGCTGTACACGACATGTCTACCACTACTGGGATCAATCTCCATGGAGCAGACCAACGTATAAACATTGCCTTCAACTTGTTTTGGATTGATGAGTACTTTCTCCCCCAGATGGAAATACCCCTTTTGGCAGGGGAAAACTTCTCCCCTAATTCACAAGGGGAAAAGGTTATCGTAAATGAAAAATCCTTGACCTTTTGGAACCTCGACTCTCCTGAGGAAGCCGTAGGTAAAAAAATTGATTATTGGGGTAGGTCTTGGACCATCATAGGTGTAGTAAAGAATTACCACCATCGATCTGCCAAAGAGCCTTTTATCCCTATGATCATGATGTATACCAATGGATTTTGGGGCTTTGCATCTGTAAAGTCAGCTACACCAGATACACGTGCCTTTGTCCAAGCAGTCCAAAAAAGCTGGAAAACCTATTTTGCTAGTAGCTCTCTGTCATTTTATTTTCTGGACGAAAATTACCAAAAGCAATACAACAACGATACTCGATTTTTACGCGTGTTTAGCCTACTAACAGGGTTGGCAATCCTCATTGCTGCTTTAGGGCTTATTGGCTTGGCATCCTACATGGCGCTGAAAAGGACAAAGGAAATCGGGATCAGAAAAGTATTGGGAGCTACTGTCCAAAATATCCTCCTTTTGTTATCAAAGGATTTTTTCCAACTGTTACTTGTAGCCGGAATTCTTACCCTCCCAATTGCCTACCTGGGAGTTTCTTACTGGTTGAATAGGTTCCCTTTCCGCACCGAACTCAGTGGAAATATGTTCCTTATTCCTATATTGATATTGCTAATGGTTGCAGGCTTGGCTATTGCCTATCAGATCCTACGAGCTGCAAAGGTTAATCCCATAGAATCTTTGAAATACGAATAAGAAATATGCAACCTTTTGCCGACTGAGAACATCTTTAAGAAAGATCATTAACACACGCATACATGAAACAATCTACCTTTCTACAAACCGTAATTTTCTCGCTTATCCTTTTCCAATTTTGCTCTCTTCATGCGCAAGATCATGTATATGACTTGGATGAGAGTTATCCCATAGATCCCAATGGCCTTCTAACACTCTATTCTAATGATGCGGAAGTGACCATTAAAGGCAGCGACGTAGAGGAAGTCCATCTGGTTGTACACCGAGAAGTGGTGTATAAAAAATGGCCCAAGCGCAAAGATGACCGGGATTTCTTCGTCGAAGTGGAGTTGGATAAGGATGAAGTCATCATACGCGAAAGACAGGAATCTTCTGGTAGTGGGATCTATTGGACCAATGAAAAAAACTACACCATTACCCTAGAAGTACCCAACGGCATGAGTTTGAAATTGTATGGCGATGACGATGACTATTTGATCGAAGATATTCAAGGAACTATCGTGCTAGATGCAGAGGATGGGGATGCGGAGCTCAAACACTGTACAGGAGATAAATTCGACCTAAGAATGGATGATGGGACCGTTTACCTTTCTCATGGAACAGGAAAGTTATTCATACGAGGGGAAGATGGAGATTTCATGATTGAAAAAGGGAGTTTTGAACAAGTCGATGCTAGGATGGATGATGGAACCATCTATTTGTCATCAGAATTCTACGACGAAGGCTCTTATGAACTACAGACAGAAGATGGAGAAATTGACCTAGAAATGCTGGCAGGCGGGGGAGATATTATTGTACGCATGAGTGATGGAGATGTCAGATGGGGGAAGGGTTTTGATGTAAAGGAAGACAGCGATCACAAGGTAAAGCTTTACCACCCCGCAGGTTCCTCCCGAATTTATATTGATACTGACGATGGAGATATTAGTATAAAAAGAGGGATTCGGGCGAATTAATATATCAATTCCCTTTTTCCAGGAATTGACAGCTTTGGTTCTGAGTTTTGGGGTTCAGAGTTACAGTGAATTTTATTAGATTAAATTCAACATAGATTGAAATACTTGATTTCAACTCTGTAACTCTGAACCCAAATTGAATATCCTAGAACCATGCTTCACATTAATGTTTATAGTAAGATAACAAAGTATGCTTTGTTTTCCTTTCTGATTTTCGTAGATTATAATCATCTAAAATCAGAAGTTTCAGATCCTTTGGTATGCACCCTCCATAAGCTCTCTCTGAAACACCTAGAATCTCAGAGGCAGATTCAGGTATGGGCAAATGACCAACACATCACAACATACCATTACAACGATACCTTAGAAAAACCCTTTTTATATCCGGTTAATACCCTCTCGGGAAAGCGCATTTCTCGAGGGTATCCCTATGACCCGCAGCCTGGAGAGCGAGTGGATCACCCTCACCATGCAGGGATATGGATGAATTATGGAAACGTAAATGGCCTGGACTATTGGAATAATTCATTTGCTAAGCGTGGGGCTTCGAAAGGGAAATATGGGGTTATTCGGCATCGAGAAATCGTATCTATGGAAAGTGAAGGCTCCACAGCTACTCTACGGGTAAAGCTCGACTGGCTAGATAGTGAAGGGGCAACCCTTTTGGAGGAAGATGCCACCTTTATCATACGCTATGAGGAAAGTCTATGTGCTATCTCTCGGCATTCTACCCTCAAAGCTCTAAGCAAAGAAGTACGATTTACTGATAATAAGGAAGGGTTCTTCGCTATTCGCGTAGCTAAGGAACTAGAACATCCCTCAAAGAAGCCTTATAAAGCACTAGATAGCACAGGAAAAAAGGTGGAAGAATCCGCTTTGAACAATACCAACGTTACAGGAGAATACCTAAGTAGTGAGGGAATTTCTGGAACGAAGGTTTGGGGTACCCGAGCCAAGTGGATGCAGTTAGCAGGCTTTATCCAGGGAGATCCGGTTCAGGTCATTATCCTGGATCATCCTGATAATCCCGGCTATCCTACCTATTGGCATGCCAGAGGGTATGGATTGTTTTCAGCCAATCCCCTAGGACAAAAAATCTTTTCACATGATAAAGAAGTATTGGATTTTCACTTATTACCCGGACAATCACATGATTTTAAGTACCAAATCCTTATCCAAGAGGGAACACCAATCGGTACGGATGAAATTGAACAGGCGTACGAAGCCTTTTCAAGGCAGTAAAACCAAAAGTTTCTACTGGCGTGTGAACTAACGAATTCCCATACTCACTTTCCTTGATTCGCCCAGATGTATGTAAATCCTTCATAACATTGAAGGAATAGGGAATCTTCCCCCTAAAATTTTTCACCTTTTTTCCTTAAATTTATGGCTAAATTAAATAGTAACAATACATGGAAGCAGTAGTTTCTCCTAAGATTTCTTCCCCTAGTAAGAGCCGAAGCCAGTCTATTGCAATGCCTTGGTATATCTATGCATCGGTTTTATCCGCTGCCAGCATTGTCATAGGGCTGATATGGGATATCTCCTGGCACATGACCATCGGCCGTGATTCGCAATTTTCTTCCCCTCACTTACTCATTTACTTTGGCGGCCTACTCGGAGGATTAGGAGGAGGCTATCAGATGTTTGCCAACACCTTTTCCAAGAACCCAACCGTAAAGGACCGCACAGTAAAGTTTTGGGGCTTTCGCGCACCTTTAGGAGCCTTATTTGCCGTTTGGGGAGCCTTGGCTATGGCTACCTCTGCTCCCATGGATGATTGGTGGCACAACGCTTACGGCTTGGATGTAAAGATATTAAGCCCTCCACACGCTTTGTTAGCCCTAGGTCTTATCACCTTGGTAATAGGATCTATGATTACGTTGCTTTCTTTTCAGAACCGAGTGAGTATGGAGACAAATGACGAGCGTATTGTCAAGCGCGTTCACAATTTGCTCCCAATAGTCTCAGGCGCTTTGTTTTGTCTATTTGGAATGCTCTTTTGGGAATATTTAGGACCAAATGAAATGCGGACCTCTGTTTTTTATAAGGTTACAGGAATTATTTTCCCTCTCTTTATGGTAGCTACTGCTATTTCAAGTAAGCTCAAGTGGTCTATTACTACCTCTGTGCTTTGGTATATGGCTTTTACCTTGGGAACTAACTGGATATTACAACTTCTCCCAGCTTCTCCCCTATTAGGACCTATCCACAACCCTGTTGACCACTATGTATCCATGGACTTTCCGTTGCTATTTATTGCTCCTGCATTTGTAATGGACCTAATAAATCAACGCATGCAAGACCAGAATAAATGGCTAAGAGCCTTTCTCCTAGGCATAAGTTTCTTTGCAATCCTATTGACAGTTCAATGGTTCTTCGGGGCCTTCCTTTTAAGTCAAAAGGCTGGGAATGCATTTTTCCTGACACCCTCTATTCCTTACAGTGCAAATCCCAATTGGTGGGGATGGAGTAATTTCAAATATCCTGAGGTGAGTACCGCAGTTTATGTACAAGGCTTTGCTGTAGCCGCTCTGTTTGCAGTACTATCTGCTCGCGTGGGAATCAGTTGGGGACTTTGGATGAAAGAATTGAAAAGGTAGACTACTGTCATTAGATGACAGTATATCCTAGTTTCTTTGTCCCCAAAGCATATGTATTCAAGTCTTATAAAATGAAAAAACTACTGACGTTTGTTTTCTGCTTAATAGCCTATACCCTTAATACAGGGCATATTGGTAGTCCCAATATCATTCTTCAAGGAAAAGCAGGAGCGTATGATGTTTTGATTAATATAATGCCTCCTGAGGTTGTACCAGGACTGGCGCAAATTTCCGTTAAAGTACCTGAAGAAGGGGTAAACAGCGTTGCTATTCAAGGAATTTACTTCCGGAATGGGAGTGATGGAGCTCCTCCACCAGAAGCACTAGACCAAGTAACAGGAGATCCTTCCATGTACAATGGAGAAATCTGGTTGATGGAATATGGCTCAGCAAGTGTTAAAGTCATTGTAAACGGACTTGAAGGGAAGGGATCTACGGTGGTACCTATTCCCTCCTTGGCAATTGCGGAGCCCGTTATGCCCCAAGGACTTACCATAGTTCTAGCGATAATGGGTCTCATTCTTTTCTTTGGAATGATGACTTTGATATACAATAGCGTCGGAGAAGCCTTGATAGGTGCAGGAGAAGCCCTTGGTAAAAAGCGTAGGAATAAAGCGCTCATCATAGCAGGGATAACCGGTGTGGCCCTGTTAGGAATAGTCTATTTTGGGGATAGCTGGTGGAAATCCGAGGAAAATCAATACAAAAGGTATATGTTCCAGTCTACGCCATTTCAAACGGAGTTGAGTCAAGAAGGAAGCCAACGCAAACTAAGGATAGATCTTTCAGACCCCCGGTGGTATGATCGCAAGCCTGGAGACCTCGTTCCAGACCATGGCAAGTATATGCACGTATTCATGACTGGAAAGGAAACACGAGACGAATTCGCCCACCTACACCCCATAAAAAAGGACTCAACCACTTTTGACGTTATTCTGCCGGAGGATTTACCACAAGGCAGCTATAATTTATTTGTAGATATCGTCCATCAAAGTGGCCTGAGTGAAACGCTATTTGAAGAAGTTGAGGTCCCTGCCCAAAAACCTGTAGAAGAACCCGAAATAGTTCTCGTAGCAGAAAATGCTCCCTTAGTAGACAACGACGACAGTTGGTACCAATTTCAACCCTATGAGCAGCAATCCCAAACCCTTGAAGGGGATATCTCCATCATATGGGACCGAGATCCCAATCAACCTTTAGTCGCTAACCAAATTCAATCTCTGACATTCAAGGCGGTGAGTACCAAGGATAAGCTCCCTCTTCCATTAGAGCCTTATCTCAGTATGCTAGGTCATGCTGCCGTGGTAAATGACGATGCGACTGTATTTATTCACCTCCATCCGGTCGGGACCATTTCTATGGCCGCCCAAGAGGCCTTCGCCACTCGGATCAATGACGATGTTCTGACCCTTTGTGCCCCAGTGGACTCTATTTCTGAAGTAGCCAAACAACTCATTCTCAAAGACCCTAATGCAGCGACGAGTATGCAGGCAGAAATTCAAAAACTCATGGAGGAATCGGGCCTTACCCATACGGTTTCCTTTCCCTATGCCTTTCCCAAGGCAGGAACCTATCGAATGTGGGTCCAAATGCGTATTAAGGGCGAAGTTCGTACCACAGGTTTTGATGTAGAAGTAGTAGAGGAAGAAGCCTAATTGCTATAAATTTGCTGAAAAGGACCTTAGAAGGTGGATCTGCCCCCTAAAACTTAAGGGAGTTTCCCCATAGGGTACCTCATGAAGTCGATTTTCCAGTCCTAATACTCCAAGCGCACGTTGGTAAAGGGCGTACAAGCGGGGATTCCCAATTATGTATACAGGTCTTTGCTTGTCTTCCTCAAGAGAAGCTAACTCATTGCCCAAGAGCAAACCGCTTAAATAGCTATATCCCTCTTCGGGACTTTGCGTACCTTGAAGTTCCTTTGCACGGATAGAAAAAAGCTGAGCCAATAGTTTTCCTTTCCTACCCTCTAAAACCCCTTTGTCAAAAGCCATATTTGTGGCATCATTCCCCTCGGTCTTTGGAATTTCCAGAGAATTCGAAAGGATGCTATGGGATCCCAATATATCAAAAACTTCCCCTGTCATAAACGTGGTAAAATCTTTCATTTTCCCGTCTTCTACCGCAATGTGTTTAGCGTGTGTTCCAGGTAGAATAACGCGATAGGAGGACGATTCAGTTAACCCATTGAGCCCCATAACCTGTGTTTCCTCCCCTCGCATAACATCTCCCACTTTTTCTACCCCTGAAAGCAGTAGAACAGGATGTGGACAATGATCCGTAGAGTCAAGGGTATGATACTTCATATTCTGTCCCTTCAATTCAAAGGGAAGCTGTGCATAGGGTAATTCTAACATGCCTATACTAGAAGAAGCCATTCCAGAAATCACCATTAGCATATTGCCCAATGGATACCCAAGGCTTTGGGTAAGCTGGGACAAGGGTTGACGTAATTTATTAAGAAAAAATGGAATACGTTTCGGTCTATCTGGCCTCCCTACACTTTGCCAGTCTTGATAAGTTTGTTTTATTCCTACCTCACTACTAGAGATCTGGGCGAGTATTTTTCCAAACTTTTTCTCTACTACAGCCATCCTTAGAGAAGAAGTTCCCCAGTCGCATCCGATAAAACACGTTTCTTTGTCTATCATTGAACCCAAAGTATAGAATTTCTATGAAAGCTATTCAAAATCCATTTTCTCGAAGAAATTTTTTGAAAAAATCCTCCTTACTTACGCTGGGAACAGGTAGTATACTATCCTTGCCCCAAAGTGCATGCGCACAAATGCCTTCAGTAGAGAATGATATCAACCTTATTGGACCTAAATCGGGGTACAGCCCCCAAATCGGTACCCTTGTATCCATGCTCAATTGGATGCGAAATACGATTATGTGGTCCCTCAGAGGGCTGAGCGTAGATGACCTGGATTACCTTCATGATGAACAATCTAACACCATCGGAGCAATGCTATTACACCTCGCAGCGACGGAACGCTTCTACCAAATCAATACCTTTGATGGAAGGCGTTGGGGGGACTGGGAAAAAGAAGACCGCGATACCTATCAGGTAGCGATGAATCTAGGCGATGCAGCTCGGAAACAGATTAAAGGAAATCCTTTGGATTTTTACCTAGAAAAGTTGATAAGTGTACGAGAACATACCCTGATAGAACTTGCCAACCGAGACGATGCTTGGCTTATGGAAGCTGATGAGAATTTCTGGTCTAATGGTCCGACCAATAACTACTGCAAATGGTTTCATGTATGTGAACACGAATCCAACCATAATGGCCAAATCAAGTGGATAGCAAGCAGACTTCCCAAGTAAATATACCTATGGCTTCTTACGCAGAAATTCTTCGTGAAATCCTAAAAGTTTCAACGCCCAGAATCGCAATAATTCCCCTAGATGAAATGCTTCAAAAAACTTCTTTAGATAATTGGTCTAAACAGGAGATTTTGGGCCATCTCATTGACTCTGCCTACAACAATCATCAGCGGTTTCTCAGAGCCATTAGCCAGGAAAATTTAATATTTGGCGGCTACAATCAGGAAGAATGGGTACAACGGAACCAATACCAAAAACGGCCAAGTGAAGAAGTACTCCAGACATGGGAAAAGGTAAACCTACACCTTGCGCACATGATCGAGGGAATTTCACCCGAGGTACTCCATAGAGTAACAAAAGCACATAACTTCCACCAAATTTGTATGAATAAGGTAGCAGCAGATGAACCTATGACCTTATCCTATTTAATTTGGGATTACCTATTTCATCTAGAGCACCACCTTGCACAGCTTATTCCCAAATATAATCGTATGTTGGGGTCCTATCTATAATTTATCTCAAAAACTCAGGGCTACCCATGGAAGCCATTACGCAACAAAAAATTTCAAGATTAATCCAACAATTCGAGGCTAGAACTCTCATAAAATCAGATTGGACCCATGAAGCTCACCTAATCGTAGCCGTGTGGTATGTATGGAGTTATTCCTATGATGAGGCCTTAAAACGGGTGAGAGAAGGTATCTTTTGTTACAATGAGGCAGTGGGTACCGTCAATTCAGACAGCTCAGGCTACCACGAGACCCTAACCCAATTCTGGCTCAAGTTAGCCAACTGGTATGTAGACAGGCATACATTTTCCTCCCTTCCGGCGGCTTGCAAGGGATTTTTAGCCTCTCAATTCTGTGATAAAGGCTTTCCCCTAATTTATTACAGCAGAGACCTACTCTTCTCGGTAGAGGCGAGAAAAAGGTGGATAGCGCCTGATCTCAGACCCTTGAGTTTCGATTAACCAAACACCTTAAAGCATGCAGCCCTTACGATTTTGGAATCCAAACCTTAGAGTAGGTATTTCCCTCGCTTAAACAATTATTCTAGATTGTCATTTTTTTTCGCGACATTTGCGCCTTAAATTATATAGACTTTGTCAAATACATTTGAAACCCTAGGTTTATCAGATCCCGTAATTAAGGCTATTTCCGAAATGGGATTTAAAACACCTAGTGAAATCCAAGCCCAAGCGATTCCCCAACTTTTAACAGAGAACAAAGACTTTATCGGCCTAGCCCAAACAGGAACTGGAAAAACCGCAGCCTTTGGTTTACCCCTAATTGAAAAGGTAGTTCCTTCTGATAAATTCACCCAAGCATTGATCCTAGCTCCTACTCGGGAATTGGGTCAGCAGATTGCGCAACAGCTAGCACTTTTTGGGAAAAATCTTCCTAAGTTAAAAATGCTAGCCGTATATGGAGGAGCCTCAATAACTACCCAAATGCAAGCCTTGAGAAAGGGGCAGCATATTATTATTGCTACTCCAGGTAGGCTAATAGACCTCATACAGCGCAAGGCCATACACCTCAGTCAGCTTCGCTATCTCATTTTGGATGAAGCAGATGAAATGCTCAATATGGGTTTTAAGCAAGACATAGATAAGATCCTTAGCTATACCCCTGATGAAAAGCGGGTGTGGTTATTCTCCGCTACTATGTCCCCGGATATTCGCAAGATTGTTCGGACCTATATGGATCACCCTCTAGAGGTGAAACTCAATGCCAGAAATGAGGTCAATACAAATATTGAGCATCAATTTACGGTCGTAAGACAAGCGGATAAGACAGAAGCACTTACACGCTTTCTGGATATAGATCCAGAGATTCGCGGGGTCGTGTTTTGTCGCACCCGAAGAGATACCCAGAAACTCGCCGACCAGTTGGTCAAGAAAGAATACAAGGCCGATGCCATTCACGGAGACCTTTCCCAGCGACAGCGGGATAGTGTAATGAATCGCTTCAAGGCTCATGAACTTCAACTTCTCATTGCGACAGACGTGGCAGCGAGGGGCATTGACGTAAATGACCTCAGTCATGTATTTCACTTCACCCTTCCTGAGGATATACCCTATTACACCCATAGGAGTGGGAGAACGGCACGAGCAGGTAAAAAGGGGATTTCTTTAGCCTTCATAGGTGGAGGGGAGAAGTACAAGATAAACCGCATCCAAAAGCAGCTAGGCATCTCTTTTGAGAAGGTTTCCGTTCCAAAATCCTCAGAAATCTATTCCCTTCGCATTGAAAGCTGGTGCCTAGATATTTTAGAGCAAGCTCCAAAAGGAAAGGTAGAACCAGAATTACTGGAAAAAGCCAACATCATATTTGGGAATCTGAGTAAGGAGGAGTTGGTAGCTAAAATGGTTACCCTGGAACTGGAAAAGCTCAATCTCACACAGAGCCTGGACCTCAATGAGGCCCTATCCAAACCTCCTAAAAAGGAAAAAAGAGGATACAACCGAGGGGGTAAAGGAGGCAGAGGTGGACGCGGAGGTAGAGCCCGTTCTTATCCTAAATCCGAATTCAAAGCAGGGAAAAAGCGGAGACAGCGAAATAGGAGGAAATAAAAAAGATCCTCGAATGCATGGCAATCGAGGATCTTCTTCAAATAAACTCATGAATGAGTTAGCCTTCTGTTTTTCTTAGTTGACGACAATGCGCTGAAAATATCCCTTTCCAGCTTCACTTTCAATCAAGAGGAAATATGTACCCCGATTGATATCCTTCACGGATAGCGTCTCGGTGTACGCCTGTGTATCCCAGGAGCGCAACTCTCTTCCTTCAAGCGTCAATAATTTTATGTTTTTTGTCTTGGATAGCGTTTGAGGAAACTGAATCTCCAACAAGTCTGAAGTAGGATTTGGGAATACCTTAATGCCTACCGTACTAGCCAATTCAGCAGGTGTCCCTACAGTGGTAGTGGGAACTAGCACCGCATCAATTACGTGTACGACGCCATTGTCTGCTAAAAGGTCTGCTAAGATCACCATCGCATCATTAATGAAGACACCACTGCTATCAATGGTAACCGTTACATCAGTACCTTGTAAGGTCATGGCCGTCTGTCCATCAGATAATGAATCAGATACAACAGTTGCACCTAAAACGTGATAGAGCAATATGTTAGTAAGTTCTCCAGTTGGGTCAAGTAAGAGGGTATCTAATAGGCCTTCAGGTAAAGCTGCAAAGGCTGAATCTGTAGGAGCAAACACTGTGAAAGGACCTTCTCCACTCAAGGTCTCAACTAATCCCGCCTCGATAACAGCTGTTTCTAGTACAGTATGTATTTCACTACCAACAATGATATCAACCACAGAGGAGTCAACTACTACCATGGTATCAACAGGGGGAACAAGAACCGCATCAATTACGTGTACGACTCCGTTATCTGCTTGTAGATCTACTAGGGTAACCATTGCGTCATTGATAAAGACTCCGCTAGAATCTATCGTGACTGTAACGTCAGACCCTTGTAAGGTGGTAACCATCTGCCCGTCAGAAAGGGAATCTGATACAACTGCTGCCCCTAGTACGTGATATAATAAAATGTTGGTCAATTCTCCTTCTGGATCAGCCAACAAAGTGTCTAATAACCCTTCAGGCAATGCTGCAAAGGCAGAATCTGTAGGAGCAAAAATAGTAAAAGGACCCTCACCGCTCAAGGTTTCAACCAGGCCCGCTTCGATAACTGCGGTTTCCAATACAGTATGTACTTCACTTCCTACTACTATATCTACTACAGAAGAGTCGATCATAACAGTGGTATCTACTACCATTGTATCCATAGGAGGGATAAGTACTGCATCAATCACATGGACAATTCCATTAGATGCGGGAAGATCGGCAGAAATTACCATCGCATCATTTACAAATACAGCTCCGGAAGTATCGATCGTGATCAATACATCCTCACCCAAAAGCGTAGCAGCAGTCATGCTGTCCATAAGTGCTGTTGAGGCAACTGTATCCCCTATAACGTGATAGAGAAGGATGTTGGCAAGTTGTCCAGTAGTGTCAGCCAACAAAGAATCTAGCAACCCATCAGGCAATAGGGAGAAAGCCGAATCGGTTGGAGCAAATACTGTAAAAAGAGCCGTAGAATCGCTTAAATCATCTGCTAAACCGGCTGCTATGACAGCATCTTCTAAGGTTTCATGGACGTCGCTACCTACGATCACATCCACTACAGTTTGGGAAATTCCCAGTTGGAAAGACACTAAAGTAATGAAGAGGAGAAATACGTGTTTCATAATGAATACATTAAGTTTAGTTAAGTTAAGTTAGAAGTACGACGAGAACAGTAGTGTTTAATCCTGCAAGGTAGGATCTAATCCATAGCAATTAACCTAATATTTGTTCATATTGATTTAACTTAAACTTAATTGTTATGTAACATTGAATATATTTTTGTCGCAAACAATTCTGGAACCTGTGGTATACATTTATTTCTCTAAAAAAAAAATATGTCAATACGAAAATTTAGTACCCTTTTGATCAAATCTTCATGTAAGAAAAAGTCAATTTTTGCACTTTTTCTTAACGTTTTTTTAAATTTCTCAGTTTTATTAGGGTAAGATTCCACAATTCACAATATTTTGGGAGGTAAAATACCAATTCTTCCCCTTACAACTCACTCATATCGCAGGGTTTCAATTGGATTCATTCTGGCTGCATGGTAAGTATGGGACCACATGGTTAGTAGGGCAATGGTCAGCGTAAATACCACCGCTACTGCAAATACCCAAAGTGATATTTCCGTCCTGTGAGCAAAATTCTCTAGGTATTTTAGAACAATTACGGTTGCCAAAGGAATAGCAACAACTACCGCAACCAACAAATATTGAAAAAATTCTTTTGTAAGTAATTCCATGATTTGCCTGACAGAAGCCCCACTGATTTTACGAATACCAATCTCCTTGATGCGCTGTTGGATATCATAAGAGGAAATTCCCAAAAGGCCCAAGGCTGAAATGAGTAAAGCTATCAGCGTAAAGACTGTGTATACCTTAACCACTCGCCTATCTGAATCATAAAGTGCCTGGATATCCTCATCTAAAAACTTATAGGTAAAATTTTGGTTAGGATTTACCTCCTGGTATAGGGTCTCTAAATTGCCTAATGCAGTAAGCTCATTTCCTTCAACTAAATGGGCCATAAAATTATTCCTATCGTTCCAGTTGAGTATGATTAGGGGCTTAATCCCCAAGGAAAGGTGCTGATAGGCAAAGTCTTTTACAACTCCGATTACCTTAAAGGGTTCTTTGTCTCCTCCCCATGACCGGCTGCTTATATAGGCGCTTTCTAAACTGTCTAACCCAAAAAATTTCTTAGCAGCTTTATTAATAACAACTTTAGTCTCCCTACTCTGATCTAGCTCTTCTGAAAAAAAGCGCCCTTCAAGCAATTGTAATTCAAACAACTCTTTAAAATTGGGAGTAGAAGATACAGTTGAAATAGAATGGTATTCATAATCTGTCCCCGTCTTTTTCCAGACTATATCGAAGTAGTCGAGGGGAGAACTCCTAAACGTGACAGCTTCAATAAAAGGGTTCTTTTCCATTTCTGTAGAAACGAACTGCATTTGTGCTTCGCGTTCTTCTCGAAGTTTTTGATAAGTAGCTTTTGCAGATTCTTTATCTTCCCCATATATATTTGTGTAGCGCCAATGAGGAATGGGGTTGGGGAAAAAATTTATTTTGACTACGTTTTTAGATCTAAAGCCTAAGTCTTTATTTAACATGAAATGGAGCTGTTTTGCAAAGAAAATAGAGACAATAATAAGCCCAATAGTGAACACAAACTGTGTAGTCAACAGTAATTTTCCTCCCCATAAGGAGCCTCTACCTAAGACCTTATGTTTAATCGCTTGAATCGGGCGAATCTGTGGAAATCTAACCGTTGGATAAATCGTAGTAAGAAATACCAGAAGGAGCCATACCCCTAAGAAAAACCAAGGATCTAATGCTGTGTCTAGGAAAATTTCTTTGCCAATAAACTGTGAAATCCCCTTGGAAAAAGAAAAAATAGCTAGGGATGCCATCGTCACCGCGAGGAATGTGCTTATCCCATTTTCAAAAAGAAAACTGAATAAGATTTCCTTTCTACCGGCTCCCAGCACCTTTCTTATCCCGAACTCCTTCCCTCGCTTGAGTAGAACTACCGAATATAAATTCACAAAATTAAAGAGGCTAATGCCCAGAATTAACGCGGCGATTGTTCCCAGAATGATTTCGTATCTCTTTTCTCCATAGGACAAATTCCCCTCCCGATTAATGGTTGGGTCGTAGTACAATTCGGAAAATAAGACGTAGGATAAAGAGCTTTCCGTAAATTGAGGGTGTTCCCGAACGATATCTTTAACCGCAACATTGAAACTATCGAGCTTAGCAGGAGATGAAAAGACGATACATTCCCCGCCACTTTTGCTCCAGAACCTTTTGGAATAGGCGGAGACAATTGCATCAAACTGTAGGGAACTATTGGGCTTAGGCTTATTGAGAATTCCCTTAACAATATACGGCTCTCCTTCAAATTTAATTTCTCTCCCTAGTGGATCACTATTCCCAAATATTTTCTGGGCTAAACGCGAACTAATTAAGATACAAGACGGATCTTGCAAAATTTTATGTGTCGCCCCATCAAGTAAGGTAAAATCAAATACGTCGAAAAAATTGCTATCAGAAACCAATACCCTAGCCTGATGGTTTCTTTGATCCACTACCAAGGGTTGGTTGTATAGCTTTATAGATGTGAAAGACTCGACGAAAGGATAAGCTGAATAATCCAATTTTGAAAATACGGAAGGTTGAAAAAGTTCCGACTGGCTGAGAGGCGTTTGCTTTAGGGTAGCAAATGCAATCCGATCGTATTTGGAATGAAAGCTATCTGTACGCCATTCATAACTCACAAACTTGATCAATACCAACGTTGCTGCAATTCCCAGGCTTAACCCCAATAAATTGATCCAAAAATAGGACTTTGCAACCCGAAAGCTTCTCAACGCCTGTTTCAGATAGGTGAAAACTAAATAAGGGGGTAAAAAATCCAACGGATCATCCTTGCGCTTCCATCTTGGCTTTTTATTGGATACGGATCGGACCTTATAGTATTCATCTGCTAATTCCTCCACACACTCCAAGGTTTTTTGAGCGGCCTGGTGGAAAGCCAGTTCTTCTGGCAGTCCTTCTCCACGTAGGTCTTCCATTCGATCGAGTAAGTTACTCTCTAGTTCATCCATGTAACTGGGCTCAATCCCAGGATGCATACGGAGTTCCTTCCGCCACTCTTTCAATGCAGATTCTAGGTAAAATTTCATGGAAATACAGGTTATGGTTGATGATCCAAGGCCCACAGCAACTCTTCCTTTCTCAATTAACAATCACGTTAACTTTAGTCTACAAAGTTTGCCTGTGAGCTTAGGACATGAAACTATTAACTACCCTAGTGCTAATCCTGGCTTATCACTCCATAAATGCTGTAACGCGTCATTTACTTTTATCCATTGCCTTTTCTCAACCTCTCGGGACTCAGCCCCCAACGGCGTAAGTTTGTAATACTTGCGTTTCCTCCCATTCTCCGGTATGACCCACCTGGATTCAATAAGTCCCTCACGCTCCATCCTGTGAAGTACAGGATATAACATGGCATCGGTCCATTGTAACTCTCCTCCCGTAAGTTCCTCAACTTTTTTAATGATTTGATATCCATAACTCTCCCCATGACCTAGAATGGAGAGAATCATCGGTTTGGAGGATGCAGCAACCAGTGCTTTTGTAGCCATATTTATAAGGTTATACCTAATAGTATTAGGTAAATATACATAATACTATTAGGCATACAAATTTTATTACATAAATAGGGGAGAGTTAGGGCAATTAAAAGAGAAAAAAGAGGGTATTTAAGGATTAGATACCTAAAAAGGTACATTCGGTCTCTCTGTGTACCTCCTTTTTTCCTCCAAAATTGGAAAAAGATAATTTTTCCCACCTTTTTAAGGTTGGAAACTTATTACCTTTGATAAAGTAAAGCCTAAAATCCATCACCTACTCTTCATAACATGATTAGAAGTTTATTTACTGTTTTCCTCGTCTCGACATTTTCCCTAATTTTCAGTAAAGAAGTTTCCTCTCCCCTACTCTATACCCCAGAAAGCTCACTTTCACCCCTCTCAATCTGTGATACCATTACCTATATCAATGAGGGAGACACCCTCCAGTTGGTTGGTATAGTAGAATCCACTGAAGGAAAAAGCTTTAAGATTCGAATCTGTAGCTCTCAGCGATTGAGGTTCCTCCCAAAACGGCAGATCCTCTCTCAAAATGGAAAGCCTTATACTTACGTTCCCGTCGACGAAGAAACGATGGAAGGCATCCAGCAAGAAGGCGCCTATGTCATGGTTATACAGGAAAATGGGAATCGATATTTGGGTACGATTGTTGAAACGAGGCAAGATACCTTGCTGCTGGATACGAAGGACCTGGGAAAATTAGCCCTTAGTAACCGTAGCATCAAACGGATTAGTCCCATTTCTTCTACGCAGTACAAATCCGGAGTTTGGCTTACCAGCCATGGGATCAATACGCGCTACTTCTTCGGAACCAATGGATTTTCCCAAGAGAAAGGAACGGGATATTACCAGAATACCTGGGTCTTGTTCAACCAATTCAGCTATGGAGTAACCAATCAGTTATCTGTTGGAGCAGGATTGGTTCCTCTATTCCTCTTTGGCGGAACTCCCACGCCCATTTGGGGAACGGTCAAGTACTCTCTTCCCCTTCCTACTGAGAAATTCCACTTTGCTACGGGGGTACTCTTTGGCACCGTCCCAGGGGCTCTTGAGGTATCCGAGGGCTTTGGCCTATTCTTTGGTCAAGCCACCTTCGGAAGCCACGTCTCTAACGTAAATATCGGAATGGGATATGGATTTGGGGGGGGTACCTTTGCCGAACGCCCTGCCTTTTCTCTCAGTACCTTATTGAAAATGGGAAGAAAAGCGGCCTTCATTTCCGAAAATTATCTTTTCTATGACGGATTTGAATATGTGGGTGTCCTTTCAGGTGGTTCTCGCTTTTATTTGAAAAGTGTAAGCATCGATGGGGCGCTAGTCTTCCCCGCCTTGGGAGCAGGAGAATTCTTTGCCTTTCCGTGGTTGGGGCTATCGATACCCTTTGGGATGTGAGTTAAAAGAGCTCTATGAGGTCGAGGATGGACTTATTGAGCTGGTTCCTGCGTCTCTCAGCCTCTTCTGAAGAGATTGTATTTTCTCGAATTTGCTGCCCCAACGCGATTTCCTGGCTCTCCAGTAAGACAAGTTCGGAGGCTTTTACTCCTTTTGCCCGCTTTTTGATGAGTTGTAAGGCTCTTTGCGCATCTCCTTCAATGATCGCCTGTTGGATTTCACTCTTCAATTCTCGGGAAGATACTTTTTTCGGCTTCTTTCGGCTCCTAAGAATCTGCACAAAGTTATCCGATAAGGAGTGATCCTTAGAATCCGCAGCGTGCTGAATAAGTCTTTCTCGAAGCAGCATAGCTGTATGATAGTCCAATTTGTAAGCCAAGAGAAAATACACCCCACGAAATCGAGGGTCGTCTAAATGGTTCTCCCACAATTCCTCCCGATCCATAAATTCCTGCACCAGAAAGAAATCCATAATTTTGTCGTGTCGGAAGTACCAGCGCTCAACCGTTTCATTTACATGAGAATCTAAGGTCTGACGAGACACAACCATCTTCCATCGCTCCATCGCCTGAATAGCTGCCATACTAGACTCGATAGGAATTTCTGTTCGGTCCTCACAACGCATATGATACACTTCCGTAGAGAATCGGTCTAAGGGAAAAGGGTTGCGCATGTTATTCCTTTCATAGGACTCCGCCATCAACTTGTATTGCTGGGTCTGAAGATCCAATAGGGAAGGGTTTTCCCCTCGGGCAATGAGCTGTGCAACTAGGACAAGGTCCATGGGGTTGGAGAGAATGTGCTTGTGAGCTTTCAGGCTTTGGCTCCCCAACTTACTGTCAAAGGCCTGCTTGAGATATTCCCTACAACGCTCTTTATAGGCAGATTCAGGAATGAGCTCGTGTTGGTCTAGAAAGGAATACCGAGTGAGTAGGAATTCTTCAATATGGGCTTCGCTTAGCGGTTTCAGGGTATACAGACGGGCGGAAGCAGGGGGGCTCCACTCCATAGGCTGGGTGGTTAATAGAAGATTTCCCTTGATATATCGTTCGACCTCATCACTGAGTTTTGCGCATGCCTGAGCACTGATCTCGTTTAGCCCATCAATGAATAAGTCTATGGATCCTGCATAAATCAATCTTTCCAAGAAGGGTTTATCCCTTTCCAACAGGGGAAGTTTTTGCTGAATAGCGGGGATGATTCCCTCCGTACACCTTGCAGCAGGAAGAAAGGCCGTTGTAGTTGAGGAACGGTTGATGAGGTTCCGTAATAGCATTGTTTTTCCTAAGCCGGATTCCCCCTCCAATACGACCTGTCCTTTTAGTGGAAAAAGGGCTTCCATAACCGGTAGGGACTTTCTTTCACCAGTAGCATACACCTGCGAATTGGGAAAATATTCACTTCCCTCCCAATTGTTGGGAAAGGCATCTGTGGTCAATTGCTTGCTAAAGGGAAGGAATAAACGCCTGCGCAAGAAGGGAATCCATCCAATGAGTTGCCCAATATAACCCAAGCCCAGTATTTTCCTTACAGGAGGATTCCAGACCAAGGTCTGCTGAATAAAAGGAGAATAGGGGTACACCATGAGAACTACTCCCCAAAATAGCAGGTGGGCAACCCATATGTTGAGCAGCATGTATAGCCAACTTTCTGATTGTAGGCCCTGAATTAGGCTTTGAATATAGTCTGCTTCCGTAGGGTTCTCTCTTTTAAGAAATTCAAGGGACTGTTTAAGATGCGATAAATCACCTACCGACCAGCCTCCTTCAGCAGAGCGAATAAGTCTAGGCAAGGCCTCTCCTAATTCCCGATGAAAATTTTCCAAATTATCATCTTCCTCTAGTTCAAGTCTCATTATGAGGCCCAAAGTAGTCTGTGCTTCCTCTATGGATATACGTTTGGGTCTAAAATTAGGCCGGCAAAGCCACCTGAGTAGGTATTTTATAGAGTCTTCCCCCCCTGAAAGGGTATACAAGGGAATTCGAAATAGAAAGGCATCATTCACATACTTATCCTCATTTTTTTGAGAAGCGACCTGTAGGATAAATGGCATAGCCCTGTACCAAGGATACACACTTTGCCCTCTCGCCATACTCTGTCGGTTTAGCCATTTGTAAAAATCAAGGGGCATTTTGTTAATAGCAATGGGATATAGGTCATTTAACACTGCCTCAGGAAGGACTTCCTGGTTGAATAAAACTTTCGGGATGAGATAAGAAAATTCTGGTTCTTTTAGTAGAAGGGAGACGATTGCTTTGATCACATTTTCAGAGAGGCGGGGGTGGTTGAGAAAAACTTGTAAGGCAACATATTTGGCATCCGCATTAGGAAGGGTCAGAAGAGAAGCGAAAGCATCCAACCGTTCTTCCTTTAACCCATTTATTCTGATAAATTCCTCTGAAAGATTGGGATAAAATTCGGGAGGCGGATTCTTCAGTACAGATAAGACTTCGTCTAGGTAGCTGTCGGGTAATGCCTTTTGCGCACTGAGCACAGTGAACCCCGACTCAACCAATATACTAGCTGTATCGGATAGGAAAGGAAGAACTTGTTCTAAGCGTTTTTTTTCAAGGTTAGGAAAGTAAGAAAGTATTTCTAGTACCTCTGTTTGCCGTGCAATAGTTCCTGTGTCCAATACCGTAAAGAGGTAGTCTAGCAACTCATTTTTATATCTAGTAAATCCTGAATCCAGATTTAGGTACCTAACTACTTTTGATACCGTTGAGAATTCCACTTTCTTCGACTTTATTCCATTTATTAGTTTCTCATGTAGACAGCTTTTGTCTTTTGAAGAAGAGAGTATTTCTTGTAATGCCCTTGGAAATCCCAAATCGTATCGTTCAATCAACCTAAAAATTCTGGCACAATTATTTTCTGTCAAGCGTACCTTTTGACTCAAAACCTCTAAAGCAAAGTCTTTTTTATTCTGATCCCCTCCTTCCAGGTAGTCCCATATCTGGCTTTCTACCTGTGCATTCCATTTCATTTGGCTAATTATTTCTTTAAAGGGATAGAAGGGTAATTCATTATTATAGGAATAAAACCCTTCGACAAGAGATAATTCAAGCTCCTCTTGTTTGGCCAGTACCTCTGCAGTAGGTCCATAAAGGTCAACTTTAGATCCCTTAAATACCTGGATAAGCTGGTTAAGATGCCTTTGGCTCAAATCTGATTGAGTACCTAGTGCATCCAATGCCAAGGATGGAAACCAATTATTTCTAAAGAGGGCTTGGATATCAGAGGATAGGTATCCTATAAGCCTTTCCCGCATAGAATCTGAAAGGTTTTGGGATTTTATTACCTGGAATAGTTCCTCCACGATGTCCTTATCCCAAAAGTAAGAGTAATCTGCCGGGATAATTTCAGAAGGTTCTTCCCTCCAGTAATTCTGGGTTGCCCAAAGACCATACGCATATGTATCATTAGGGTATACCTCTTTATCCAATTTTTCCATGACAAACGCCAAGGTGGAGTTAGAAAGCTGAGGCTGCTTAGAAAGTAGATGCAAAGCTGCCACACGTAAACCTTGATCTCCTCCTATTCTTAATAGAGAATCGACCCTCTTTAATAACCTTTCGGGTAGATTCTCCATTTTAGTAAGAGAAACGATGGCTGCAAGCTGAATCCGAGAGGAAGAGTCTATTAATGCATCAGAAATATAGGAGAGGGTCTTGGGCTGAAAGGTCCGTTGCCCTCCCAGCGAATACAGTGCTACCTTTCGCATTTCTTCCGCTTCTGAGTCTAACAATACGTGTAACCTCCTTAGCACCTCTTCGGATAAAGCCGCTTGCCAAGACAAGATGATCGCAATATCCTTTCTAAAACGAACTTCTAGATCATCCTGCTCTTCAAAGGTATGCTGGAGTGCATCTAGAAAATACAGCTGCAATTCTTCTGGGAGCGCTTTTTGGTAGGTTAACACATCCACCGCACTTTTTGCCAACAAGCCATTAGGACTCTTTACGAGAGAAATAACTTTTACCAGTACTTCTTTAGGTAACACTTCAATATCGATACCCTGTACTTCATATAAGGCTTCGAGGGTAGCTACACGTACACTTACGGAAGAATCGTCTAATGCCGCTAGAATTCCAGCGTATAGACCTTCGGTATTTAGGGTATCAAATTCTTGAATGGGTATTTTAGACAGTGGGTAGTAATTCTTCTCCCCCCAGAGATATTGGGAGAGCGATGCCTGTGGAAGTACCCATAGTCCGAAAAATAAATAAAAAAATATCCAGCGCATTTAAGGCCATCTAAATCATTCGATTGAGTAAAATACTGAATTCGATCAGGATTTAAAAAGCCAGTACATAATATTTACATTTATGAGGAATATTATCAAGTTTTATTTACATTTATGAGGAATATAACGTTACTCAATGAAAGGAACCTATTTAGGAGAGTTTGAGGAACTCATTTTATTGACTGTTGCTGCGAATGAACAGGATGCTTATGCAGTAATTGTAAAAAAGGAAGCTGAAGCAATCGCCCAACGCAAAATCAATATAAGTGCGGTACATTCTTCCTTGTATCGCCTGGAGCGCAAGGGCTTTCTTTCGTCTACCCTTGGAGGCTCAACTCCCAAAAGGGGGGGTAAGCAGAAGCGCATATTTACCGTAACGAATGCAGGATTCGAAGCCCTTAAAGCTTCTAAAGCCATAAAAGAACGCCTTTGGAAAAAAATCCCAAGACTTTCTATTGTCGATGTCTGATTCTCCGAAAACAGGCCCAAAGAATGGTCCCCCAACATTTGGCACCCAACTGCTCCAGTGGATATATGGGGTAGAATTCTTCGATGAAATTCATGGAGACTTTTTGGAATTATTTGAAGAAAATCTGGCAAATAAGGGACGATTTCAAGCCAGGTGGCACTACGTGAAAGATGCCCTTTTTTCCTTAAGAAATCTTCGAATAAAGAGATACCCTTCTTTACCCTACTTCAACCAATTCGCCATGTTTGAAAATTATTTTAAGATTACCCTACGGAACATTGCCAAAAATAAGGTGTATTCCGTGTTAAACATTTTGGGTTTGGCCTTGGGCATTGCTGCCTGCATATTCATCCTCCAGTATGTTTCCTATGAAAGGAGTTACGATACCTTTCATGCACACTATGAAGACCTTTACAGGATTCAGTACAAAGTATACCGTGGGAATGAACTCAACATAGACTGTGCTGCAGCTGTACCGCGGGTAGGCCCTTTTATGAAGGAAAAAATGCCGGAAGTTCGCGAGTTTGCCCGAGCCTTTCCTACAAGTGGGGTAATCTCCTTTGAGGATCAAAAATTTCGCGAGGAGCGCATCCATATTGTTGATCCCAGCTTTCTGAAAATATTCACCTTCCCGCTAGTGAGTGGAGACCTGGAGACAGCCCTCACAGAGCCCTATACGGTTGTCATTTCCGAGTCCACTGCCAGGAAATATTTCGGGAATCAAGATCCTATTGGGAAGATGCTCCAAATGGATGGAGAAGAAAGCATGGCAGTCACTGCCGTTGCTAAGGACGTTCCAGACAATTCCCATATCAAGTTTGACCTCCTCATTTCCTATGAAACCCTGAATAATAATACTCGGAATGAAGACGGAGAATCCGGCTCAGAGACCAGCTGGGGTTGGTATGACTTCAATTCCTATGTATTACTCGAACCAGGGACAGATACTGAGGACTACGATGCTCGGTTTGCAGAGGTTTTGTATGACGAACGGGGGGAAGCCTTTGAAAAATACAATTTCAGGGATGAGTTTCCCTTACAGGCTATAGGCGATATCCATCTTTACTCCAATCTCTTACAGGAATCCGAACCGGAAGAGCAGGGAGACGGACAAGCCGTATTTTTCCTCACACTCATAGCTCTTTTCATCCTCCTCATTGCCTGGATTAATTACATCAACCTTTCCACCGCACGATCGATCGAGCGCGCCAAAGAAGTGGGAGTAAGGAAGACCATGGGGGCTTTTCGCAAACAGTTGATTTCCCAGTTTTTGGCAGAATCTTTCGTCCTCAATTTTTTCGCCATTTTATTCGCTTTGCTGATCGTAGTGGGAGGAATACGCTTTTTCAACCAACTCACCGATTCAAGTTTGAGTCTGGCCTTTCTATCAGATCCCTTCTTTTGGCTCTTCTTTATAGGAGTCTTTGTAATCGGTTCCCTCATCGCGGGCCTCTACCCCGCCTTTGTCTTATCGGGTTTCAAACCCGTTTCGGTTCTCAAGGGAGAACGTTCTACGGGAAAATTTGGCAATCAGCTAAGGCGAGGATTGGTAATTTTTCAATTTGCCGCATCGGTTACCCTCATTGCAGGAACCCTCATTGTTTATCAACAATTGAGGCATATGAAAACCCTGGATTTGGGATTTGACATGACAGAAACCTTGGTAGTGAAGGGACCCCAGGTCTTTGAAGTGGATTCCTTATTTGGTCCTGCCCTGAAAGCCTTCCAGACAGAGTTGCGTAGTGTCTCAGAAGTGGATGACATGGCTTACAGCTCCAATGTCCCTGGAGTTGAGATCTTCTGGACAAATGGGATTCGGCGGTCAGATGCAGGCCAAGACCAAATGAAAGTAACCTACATTGTAGGGGTAGACTACGCCTACTTCCCTTCCTATAATATATCATTTGTGGCGGGGAGAAATTATGACCCTAGCTTTTCGACGGACGAAAAAGCCATGATCCTAAACGAAGCAGCCGCCAGGTTTTTAGGCTTTGAATCGGCGGAAGCTGCCTTGAATAAACAAGTCTTCTTCTGGGGAGAAGATCGAACCATCATCGGCATTGTAGACAATTACAACCAGATGTCTGTCAAGTCTGAGGTAGCTCCTATAGTTTTCCCTTTATCGCTCACTGGAGCCAGTTATTTCACAGTCAAACTCAAAAATGGTAATTTCCAGGAAGCCTTTGACCAAGTAGAGGAAAAATATGCGAGTTTTTTCCCAGGAAATCCCTTTGACTATTTTTTCCTGGATGACTTCTACAATCGCCAGTACAACAACGAGCAAAAGTTTAGCCGGGTATTTACCTTATTTGCCGCCTTTGCCATTTTTGTGGCATGTCTAGGCCTATTTGGCCTATCCTCATTTAGTGCGTTGAAGCGAACAAAGGAAATAGGCATACGCAAGGTCCTAGGAGCCGATTCGAGGCAAATCATTTTCCTCCTTTCTCGAGAATTTCTCATCCTGGTTTTGCTGGGGAATCTATTTGCCTTACCCGTTGCTTATTTGATCATGAACAACTGGCTAGACAGCT
Organism: Bacteroidota bacterium; assembly: GCA_039197765.1. GTDB lineage: Bacteria > Bacteroidota > Bacteroidia > J057 > J057 > JBCCTX01. The sequence goes on along the minus strand of JBCCTX010000011.1, from coordinate 775 downwards.
TTTCCTCACGCATCCAAATCCAGCTACCTGTATTCCTAATTGCAGGCATAGCCGTATTGCTGATTGCGATTTTGACGGTGAGCTACAGAACTTTAAAAGTGGCTCAGTCCAATCCGGTGTTGGCTTTGCGGTCAGAGTGATTGCCCTCATTCAGCCAGCCGTTTTCAAAAGATGTTATGTGTGGGGAGGAAGATCCGATGGCTACCTCCTACCCTACTGTACATATGCTTAAGCATTCCTTTTTCCCTTCATTTTGGGAGAGAGGAATGTATTTGCGGTATATACTGTAACTCTTGGGTCATTCTAGTAGCAGAACCAGGGGGCATACAAACCTATAATTCAAAAAGACAAGGAAAAAATTTGTAGTCCCTTGGATTTTTTAGAGATTTAACTAAACAAAGGAAACTCCCTATGACTCCTTTTCTATTTTTGCGAATGGTACGAAAGTTCCCAGTTACACAGGAAAAACGGGGGTATAATGGGAACCTAAAACAAAAAACAATAGGGAATATCGGGAACTTTGTTCCCGTTAGCTAAATGTTGAACAAAATCGCCTACGGCGCTAGTCTTCTTTGTTTAAAGAATGGGGTAAAAAAACAGCCTCCTCTTCTCTTGAGAGTCGGCTGAAAGTCTTCGAGATTTTTCTATAATGAATTGATAGTCAATTAATTCATTAATAGATCTTAAAGACTTATGAGTAAATTACGAAAAAAAATGATTGCCCAAATGGAGTTGGGTAACTATTCTGAAAGTACCATCAAATTGTATGTCCATG
>JBCCTX010000010.1:0-50878 GCA_039197765.1 Bacteroidota bacterium | reverse complement strand
TAATGCTAGCGACCTGCAAAATGACCTATTTGCAATGAAACTAAGCTACGAAGGTCTATTCAATGGAAATATTTCTGGTATTTCATGGGAACACGCGATCGGCGACCTTAGCCAGGATGTTCGTCGAGACTACAGCTTTACCTATGACTTAATGAACCGCCTAACCGGGGCTGCCTATGCCGTATCTAATGGGACTCCTGGAGAAAACTTCTCCGTTCCTTCCCTTACGTATGATCTCAATGGCAATATCCAAAACCTCCTGCGGAATGGAAACCGGGGAGATGGTAGTTTTGGCGCCCTCGATAACCTGTCCTACACCTACCAGGGCAACCGTTTGACGAATCTTACGGATAATTCGGGCTTTACTCAAGCCTTGGAGGATATAGACCACTTTGTTACCCGCAGCAATGGCTCTCCCTATTCCTATGATGCCAGTGGAAATATCACGGTTGATCCCCACAAAGGCCTCACATTTGCGTATAACCACCTGAATAAACCCGTGTCCGCGATAGATCCTTCCGATACCAATCGAAACATTTCCTGGATTTATTCCGCGGATGGTACTAAATTACAGGAAACGTATTCCGGCGACTCGTCGGCCACACACGACTACGTGGGTGGGTTCTTTTACAAGTCGAATACTCTGCTTCATATCGCCCACGAAGAAGGTCGGGCCTTGAAAATTGGCGAGTATTTCCGTTATGAGTTCAATCTGACCGATCACTTAGGAAATATTCGGGTTAGCCTTTCGGATGTAGATTACGATGGCGCAATTGAGGCAGTTGAAGGAGAAGTGTTACAGGTAGATCAGTACTATCCGTGGAATAAATCCAGGCAAAGTTTCGATTGGTATCGGAAGGATCTATCGCGGACACGGGTTTATTCAGGTGGTTATACGCAAATTTGAGGCCTTTGTGGGGATCAACCGTGATATTTCCACTGGCATCATAGGAGTAAGGGCAGCCATTGCTGCGGGTAACGAAATGGTCTATATCCTCCAAGGCTTGAGTAGGGAAAGAGGATCCTCTTTCCCTACTGGAATAAAAAGTTTATGAAGCTGCCTTACCCACTCCTGGTGCCAGGTCATCCTTTGCTTCAACTCTCAATCGCTCTAGTTCAGTGGTTAAAACTCCCTGAATATCAGCAAATTCTGCCTTGCCATATACACTGTTCATTTCTTGTGGGTCCGTTTCCAAGTCAAAGAACTCCCATTCATCGGTTTCATAGTACCAAATGAGTTTGTAGCGTCCATTACGGACTCCTATATGCTTTGCCACGCTATGGGCTCCTGGAAACTCGTGGTAGTGGTAGTATATACTTTCCCGCCAATTTTCGGGTTTTTCTCCCTTTAGTAGGGGAACTAGGCTTTGACCCTGCATCTGATCGGGAATGGCTACTCCCGCAGCATCCAAGAAGGTCTCTGCAAAGTCCAGGTTTTGGACGAGGTCTTCATTTTCACTCCCGGGTTCTACGACTCCAGGCCAACGTACTACTAGGGGCATATGTAGGGACTCCTCATACATCCATCGCTTGTCAAACCATCCATGTTCTCCCAGGTAAAATCCTTGGTCCGAACTGTAAACTACAAGGGTATTTTCAGCGAGCCCCGATTCATCCAGATAGTCTAAGATGCGGCCAATATTATCGTCAACGGACGCGATACAGCTGAGATAATCATTCATATAGCGTTGGTATTTCCAGCGCACCAATTCTTCCCCAGTTAATTCCGCCTCCAAGAACTCTTCGTTTTCAGGACCATAGGCAGCATCCCATGCTCCCTGTTGCTCAGTAGTCATTCGATTGTAAAGACGATAAGGCGCCATATTTCTCCAGGTCTTTTCGCTGGTATCTGCTAGGCTCCGAATTTTATTGTCATAGGCTAAGTCCATGTGGGTAGCGATTGTCATCTCCTGGTTAGAGGCAGGAGAGGCACGATTGCTATAGTCATCAAACAGGGTTTCTGGTTCTTTGAATTCGGTATCCCTGTAGGTTGTAAGGTGTGCTGCTCCAGGCGACCACTCTCTATGGGGGGCTTTATGCTGACTCATCAACAGAAATGGCTTATTTGGATCACGACCATTTTTGAGCCAATCTAAAGAAACATCTGTTACGATGTCTGTCACATAGCCCTCAATCCGTTCCTGTCCAGTGGGGGTTCGGAAGTCGGGATTATAGTAGTGTCCCTGACCAGGTAGAACCTTCCAAAAATCGAATCCGGTGGGTTGAGTTTTAAGGTGCCATTTTCCAATCATAGCAGTTTGATAGCCTGCACCTTGTAGCAACTTCGGGAAGGTAACTTGTGTGCTGTCGAATGGTAGGCGATTGTCTAGAACCCCGTTGAGGTGGCTATGCATCCCTGTAAGAATCACGGCTCTACTGGGCGCACAGATTGAATTGGTCACCATGGCATGGCGAAAGAGCATACCTTCTTGGGCAATACGATCGATATTGGGCGTTTGGTTGCGATAGGAGCCATAGGCTGATATGGCTTGTAAGGCATGGTCATCTGTGAAGATGAACAAGATGTTGGGAGGACCTTTGGGGCTTTCTTCAGGTTGGGGGGGCGTACAACCAATGAGGAGGCAAATAGCTAGAAGAGGGAGTGAGCTCAAAATATTTTTCATATAGGTTTGTTTGGGTTCTATGAAAATAGGAAAAAGGAGCTAATAGTTGAACTAGCTCCTCAATTTTGCGGGAATAAATCCCCGCTCTCAATATTTTGAGTTTGCACTTACATGTGAAATTTGCCCTACCTGCTCACCCGACCGGAGGCGTCTCCTGCCATCAATTTCTCCACCTCTTCAACTGTAACTAGGTTTGCATCTCCTTTAATAGTGTGCTTAAGACAAGAAGCGGCAACAGCAAATTGAAGGGCCTTTCCATCATCTTCAGGCCAGGTAAGTAGACCATAGATTAATCCACCCATAAAGGAATCTCCACCGCCAACGCGATCCACTATATGAGTGATCTGATAGGTAGGGGCTGTATGAAGGTGCTGTCCATCCCATAGGACGCCTGACCAGGTATTGTGTGAGGCACTTAGAGAACCCCTGAGGGTGATGATGATCTTTTTTGCCCGGGGGAACTTGACCATGAGTTGTTTGCCAACGGATTCGTAGGCGGCTGCTTCTACGTGCCCCTGAGTAACATCTACTCCTTCTGGGTGAATACCGAATACCTTTTCGGCATCTTCCTCATTTCCCAGTATCACATCACAGCCAGCAACCAAGGTTTCCATCACTTCTCCGGGAGTTTTGCCATACTTCCACAATTTTTTTCGGTAGTTGAGGTCGGTAGAAACGGTAACTCCTAGCTTATTAGCAGTCTGAATGGCTTCGAGGCATGCATCTGCCGCACCTTGGGAGATCGCAGGTGTAATTCCTGTCCAGTGGAACCAAGAGGCACCCTCCAAGGCCTTTTCCCAATCGACCATACCTGGCTGAATGTCAGAGATGGCCGAATGAGCTCGATCATATACCACATTACTTCCTCGGCTTACAGCTCCAGTCTCTAGGAAATAAATCCCCAGGCGCTCACCTCCCCATACAATATGTTGGGTACCTACATTAAACTTTCTCAGATGAGCCAGGGCGCACTTACCTATAGGATTATCTGGAAGTCGGGTTATGTATTCAGTTTCCATTCCATAGTTGGCTAGGGAAACTGCGACATTGGATTCACCGCCTCCATAAATGGCATCAAAAGTATCGGCTTGGATGAAACGAAGGAAACCTGGGGTAGCAAGTCGGAGCATGATTTCTCCAAAGGTTACGACTTTAGGCATGAAAAGAAGTTGCTTGTTATAAGATATAAGTATGAGGTGTTAGATAGTAGGGTATAAGTGGTAAGTAGTAGGTAATAAGTAATAAGTAATAGAGATTCTTGTTGATAGATTTTATGTATAGGATAAATATTTGTATGTAACGACTGTTTAATGGTGGCAATTAAATAGGAAATTTCTGATTTTCCATGTTAGCTGCTCTAGATTTTTTTCTGTTTAGTTTATTTCTAGATCGAAGCTGTTGAATTTATTAAAATCCAAATATTCCAGGCAACCATAAGCTGAGCTGTGGGATATAGGTAATAAGAAAGAGGGCTACTATCATTGCGATTAATAACGGAATTAGTGGCTTGATCACCTGTGTTACAGGCACTTTGGCTACACTACTTCCCACAAATAAAATCGTTCCAACTGGAGGGGTGCAAAGGCCAATACAGAGGTTTAATACCATTATGATTCCGAAGTGCACAGGATCCATTCCCAATTCAACTACTACTGGTAGAAATATGGGAGTGAATATCAAAACTGCTGGAGTAATGTCCATGAAAGTTCCCACAACCAGTAAAATCAGGTTGATGAGCAGGAGAATTACGACCTTATTTTGTGAAAGGCCCAGGAGAAACTGAGTCATGTTTTGGGGAATTTCTAGAAATGCCAAGACCCAAGACATAGCTATGGAAGCTCCAATGACAAACATGACAATGGAGGTAGTCCGAGAGGCGTTGAGTAAAATTCCCGGGATATTTTTTAGCCCTATTTCTCCATATATTAGTGCGAGGATGAGTGCATATAAAACTGCAATCGCGGCTGCTTCTGTTGCTGTAAATATACCCCCAACAATCCCGCCAATGATAATAACAAGAAGGAGCAGGCTAGGAATTGCCGTTATGAGTTGGCGAAAAATCTCTCCAATGCTTGCCAAAGCTTCACGGGGGTAGTTTCGCTTAAATGCGACGAAAGCAGCTACCCCGATGAGAGAAAGTCCCACAATAATCCCTGGGATATATCCTGCTAAAAATAAGGCAGCGATGGAAGCACCTCCGCTTGCAAGGGAATAAACGATTAAAATATTACTTGGAGGTATGATTAGTCCTGTTGTGGAGGCGGCTAAGTTAACGGCGGCACTATAATCCCTTTCATATCCTTCTTCCTCCATGCGATCAATCATGATTCCACCAATTGCAGATGCTGCCGCAACGGAGGAGCCAGATATAGCGCCAAAGAGCATGGCTGCGAGTACATTTACATAGGCCAGACCTCCAGGTAGGCTCCCCAATAAGGCTTTGGCGAAATCCACTAAGCGTTTGGCTATCCCCCCCTGGTTCATAAGTTCTCCTGCGAGTACGAAGAATGGTATGGCCAATAGGGTAAAACTATCAATTCCCGTAGCGATTCTTTGTGCGACTGTAGTTACGGCAGATAGGGGCAAAACAGCTGCGGCTAAGGTCAAGGCGGTTGAGATACCCAAGGAGTAAGCAACAGGAACACCTAAGGCTAGAAGTCCGAAGAAGCTGATAATCAAAATGAGCAGGATGGTGATTTCCATAGTGAGGTAGTGGGTATTGGGTGTATAGAATTAAGGGGCTTGGATCATTTGCTGTTAGTTAAGGCAGGAGAATAATTTTCCCTTGTATGGGGATAAAAAATGTCGAGCAAGGCATATACAATGATAAGGATCCCACTGAAGGGAATAACGGTGTAGACATATCCCACAGGAATTCGGAGGGCAGAGGATATCTGGTGAAGGGTAATCTCGACGAGGTTTATTCCCCCTAGTACCATAACAAAAAAAGCGAAAATGATGATGATGCAATCAATTAGAACCTGCAATCTTCTCCTCCTGGAAGGGGAGGAGCGCTGCTGGATGATATCTATTGCTATGTGTTCTTTTTTTCCAGAGACATAGGCTGCCCCTAGGATACTCACCCAAACCAACATGAAGCGGGCGAGTTCTTCCGTCCAGGAACTAGGATTGGTCATGACATAACGGGCGATAACCTGCCAGAGGACGACCAAGGTGAGTGCGCCCATGATAAGGACTAGTAGACTTTCGATGAATCGATTCAAAATTATCCTGATATTTTTCATAAGTCTATATACTATTCTGCAGCTTTAATTTTTTGATAAAAGGTGTATACCTCTGGGCGCTCTTCCTTCATCTGCGCAATGATTGGAGCGATTTTATCCACAAATGGCGATTTTTCTGGGGTATGTACTTCGACACCTGCTGCTCTCATTTCTTTCATGGATTCCTGTACAGATGCTGCCCATAGTTTTTTCTGTTCTTGGGCAGATTCATCTGCCGCCTCTTGCAGCCAAGTCTTTTCTTGCTCTGTCAGGCTATTCCACACCCGAGTGCTAATGATTAGAACATCTGGGGTAGAGGTATGCTGGTCCATGGAATAGTACTTACACACCTCGTAATGCCGAGAGGTGAATAGAGAAGGAGGGTTGTTTTCTGCCCCATCTACGACTCCCTGCTGGAGGGCGGTGTAGAGCTCTCCATAGGGAATGGGGGTAGCCGAGCCTCCTAAAGTGTTGACCATGTTCACCATATTTTGACTATTCTGAACCCGGATCTTAAGTCCTTTGAGGTCATCAGGATGGAGAACGGGTTTCTCTTTGGTATAAAAACTTCTACTCCCTGCATCGTAGAAGCACAAACCACGGAGCCAAAATTGCTCTCCTTTGGATAGGATTTCCTTACCAATAGGGCCTTCCATAACTCGATAGCCATGTTCGGGATTCTTGAAGAGGTAAGGCGTTTCCAAAACGCCATATTCGGGGGCGAAATTTGTCATGACAGATGCACTCACTTTCGTCATGGCGAGGCTTCCAATTTGTATGAGCTCTGTCAATACTCGTTCTTCCCCCAATTGAGCATCTGAGTAAATTTTAATTTTCATTTTCCCACCAGATTTCTCCTCTAAGCGATTGGCCATGAATACCATGGCATTGTGAACCGGATGGGTGGTCGGAAGGCCATGCCCAAGTGGGAGTATTTTATAGGGTTGTATCTGTTGGCAGCCTTCAAAAGCAGTAAAGATTGCTACTACAAAAAAGGCAATTGACAAGTTCTTAGCTCTCATTTCCTAATCAGATGAATTTATAGGTGCAAATACAGTGTCGCTTTTCTGAATTCTCTTTTCTATTCTGGCAATTGAAAGTATTGGTGGGCATTGGTGAAACAGATGTCCTGGACCATTTTTCCCAACCATTCTATATCGTGTGGGAGTTCTCCTTTGTGTACATCTTTCCCAATTAAATTGCAGAGTATTCTCCGGAAATACTCATGGCGTGAAAAAGAGAGAAAACTTCTAGAGTCCGTGAGCATCCCCACAAAGCGACTCAAGAGTCCAAGGTTGGAAAGGGTATTCATTTGGGCAATCATCCCATCTTTTTGGTCTAAAAACCACCAGGCAGTACCAAATTGCATTTTCCCAGGTATTGTACCATCGTTGAAGTTGCCCATCATGGTGGCAAAGGACTCATTATCCCTGGGATTGAGGTTGTATACAATGGTTTTTGCCAATTTTTCCTCTCGGTTTAAGCGATCGAAGAATTTGGCCATTTGAACGGTATGGTTCCAATCTCCAATAGAATCGCATCCTGCATCTTTTCCCAGCTTTCGTATAATGTGTTGGTTGGTATTTCTGAGGGCTCCAATGTGAAATTGTTGGGTCCACCCTTTCTCAAAGTCCATTATTGCGCAGTGGTATAGAACGGCCGATGAAAACTGGGCTTGCTGTTGGCGATTTAAAGGGTTCCCCGCTAGCAAAGTCTCAAAATACCGCTGAATTTCTCGCTCAGTGTAAGCTTGGGCATAGAAAGTTTCTAGCCCATGATCAGAAACCCTACAACCCATTTCATGGAAGTATACATGGCGTTTTTTCAGGGCATCCAACAATTGTGTCCAGGAATGTATGGATATATCAGCTGCTTCTCCCAACTGTGTGAGATACTCCTTAAATACCAAAGGGTCCTGGGTTTGCATAACTTTATCCGGGCGAAAACTGGGAAATACCCGAATCTCAAAGGGACTTTCCGCAATTGTACGGTGATGCTCCAATGAGTCTGCTGGATCATCTGTTGTGCAAAGGGCTCTTACCCTAGCCCTTCTGAGGAGACCCTGAGTGGAAAATTCGGGGTCTTGAAGAAGCTCATTACAGGTTTCATATATTTCCTGGGCCGTTCCTGGAACCAATAGTTTATCTATACCAAACGGATTTTTAAGCTCCATATGCGTCCAGTGGTACAAGGGGTTCCGCATGGTATATGGAACGGTATCGGCCCATTTTGCAAACTTCGTATAATCGTCTGTATCTCCTGTTATATATTCTTCCGCAACCCCGTTTGCCCGCATAGCTCTCCATTTGTAGTGGTCGCCTTTCAGCCAAATTTCCGTAAGGGTTTGAAACTGCTTATTGGAAGCAATTTCATCTGGCGGCAAATGATTATGGTAATCAATTATCGGCATCTCCTTGGCATACTCATGGTAGAGTCGGTTCGCGGTTTCATTCTCAAGGAGAAAATCTTCCGAAAGAAAAGGTTTTATGCCGGCAGGCGATTTATAGGTGGAGGATAAATGCATAATGGTTACTTCTTAGTTTATAGAGCGTTTTAGTGCATATTCGATTCCTCTAAGTTCCGCTAATCCCCGTAATCTTCCAATGGCAGAATATCCGGGATTGGTGTGCTTGTGTAAATCATCAAGCATTTGGTGCCCATGATCTGGTCGCATAGGAATCACATTTTTATTTTCTCCTAATTCTGTTCTCCTTTTTTCCTCTTCCAATAGGGCCTGAATCACTTCATACATATCTACATCTCCCGCAAGGTGGTCTGCCTCAAAGAAGTTGCCTTGCTCGTCTCTCAAAGTACTTCTCAGGTGGATAAAGTGAATATGCTCTCCAAACTCCTTCACCATGTGGGGAAGGTCATTCTGTGGCCTCACTCCATAGGAGCCTGTGCAAAAGGTTATACCGTTTGCTGGAGAAGGTGCTGCAGCCAGTAAATCGCGAATATTTGCGGCCGTACTGACCACTCGGGGGAGCCCCAAAATGGGGAAAGGAGGATCATCAGGATGAATGGCCATCTTTGCTCCTACTTCCTCTGCAACGGGAATTATCTGTTGAAGGAAATATGCGAGATTTTCTTTTAAGCGCTTAGCATCTACTCCTTTGAAGGTGTCTAGTACAGCTTGAAACTTCTCCAAGCTGTAACCCAACTCAGATCCAGGTAATCCTGCGATTATATTTTGAATAAGCTGAGTTTTCTGTCCTTCACTCAGGGTTGAAAAGTGGGACTGTGCCGCTTCTTTTTGTTCGGGTGTATAAAGTTCTTCTGCCCCAGGCCTCTTTAGTAAGAACAATTCAAACGCAGCGAAAGCCGCTGCATCAAAACGCAGCGCCTTTGAGCCGTCTTCCATTTCATAAGCGAGGTCTGTACGCGTCCAATCCAACACGGGCATGAAATTATAGCATATCACATCAATCCCACAGGCAGCAAGATTTCGGATACTCTCTTGATAATTTTGAATAAATTTCTCCCGTTCGGGTTGGCCCTTTTTGATGCTGGGATGAACCGGGATGCTTTCTACAACTGACCATTTTAGCTTTCTCGCCTTGTTGCGATGGGAATCCCATGCTATTTCTTGTTTCCGCTTGAGAATCTCTTCCTTAGTCCATACTTCCCCGTTGGGTATGTGATGTAAGGCGGTAACGATACCCGTTGCCCCCGCTTGCTGGATGTCATCCAAGCTTACGGGATCGTTTGGTCCATACCAGCGCCAGGTTTGTTCCATTTCAAGTAGTAGTTTAAATAGGGTTTATATTCAAGTTCTCCTTTGGAAAATTCAACTGTAGCCTCTTTCTATACTCCGGAGAAGACACTAAAGCCTCCATCTATGGGTACAACTACCCCTGTTACAAAGGAAGCTGCAGGACTGCACAACCAATGGATAGTTCCGTTAAGCTCTTCCGCTTTTCCGAATCGTCCCATAGGGGTATGGTCAATGATGGTTTTTCCTCGCTCAGTTAGGCTACCATCTTCTTCGAGAAGTAATTTTCTATTTTGATCTCCAATAAAAAACCCTGGTGCGATTGCATTGACACGGATACCTTCGCCAAATTTACGAGCCATTTCTACCGCCATCCATTTGGTAAAATTATCGATGGCAGACTTAGCGACAGAATATCCTACAACCCGCGTAATAACCCTTTGGGCAGTCATGGAACTGATATTGATGATCACACCAGATCCCTTATCCGCCATTTCTTTCCCAAAAATAAGAGAGGGCAATACAGATCCCGTGAGATTTAATTCAGACACCTTTTTGAAACTATCTATGGATAGATCAAATATGGTATGTTCTGGACTGATAGTGGCTCCAGGCATATTTCCACCCGCCGCATTGATTAATATGTCGATTTTACCCCAATGCGATAGGACTTCCTCCTTTGCTTGGATTAGGCTCTCTTCCTGTAGCACATTTGCTTCTATCGCTATGGCATCCCCCCCCTTTGCTTTAATTTCTTCTGCACAAACTGCGGCCTGCTCCTTTCGAAGATCCATTACAGCTACCTTCACTCCTAGGTTGGATAAATACGTTCCCATGGACCCCCCTAGGACCCCTCCTCCTCCTGTAATAACAGCTATTTTATTTTCTAGGTCAAACAGGTTTTTCATACGGATAATTGCTCAAAGTGGTAGGTGAGGTGTTCACGCATTGCTTCGCGGAATTTTTCAGGATTTCCCTGCTTCAATAATTCTAGTAATTGAAAATGGGTAATCTTCCCGTAAGATAAGGGATCCATTTTAAACTGGTGATCAATCACGTGTTTGATTGTGGGAATTATGATCCTCTGTAAGCTCTGAAGCATCTTATTTCCCGAGATTTGATATATTTTCCCATGAAAGGCCAGGTCGTTTTCTATAAGCAAAAGAATATTTTCTGGTGTTCGATCTTTTTCTAAAAGAATTTGCTCATCAGCTACAATTTTCTCTAGCGCTAGCAGGTCTTCTGGCTTTTTTCGTAAGAAGAGTAAATCAGCTATTCCAATTTCTAATACCAATCTGAGTTCGAATATATCTCTTCGGGTAGCATTACTTAGCATATTAGGCATAAGAACGCGCTCCATTGCACTAAACAGATCCGGTTGACGGAGAATGGCACCTCTCCGCTTTCGTGAATCGATCATTCCGAACATTCTCAGTCGACTTAGGGCTTCCCGTATCACTGGCCGGCTTACATGTAGGGCTTTAGAGAGTTCCTCTTCTTTGGGAATAGTATCTCCAGGTTTAAAATTCCCTAATCTTAAATATTGTAATACTTGTTCTTCAACCTGATCGGCTTTTGTTGATACGGGAATAGGCTTGAGCAATTTTTTATGTTCGGTATGATCTTCCAAAAAATGTACATTAATAAGTAAACATGTAATACATAAAAATAAGGTAACTCTGATTTTGTACAAAATCAATCCCTACCCTAAATCAATTTCCGTGTTATCTCCCAAATTTACACTACTTGACTTTCCATGTAATCGGGTATCATTACCAACAATGGAGTGTGTAAGCGTTACATTTTTCAAGGTTGAATATGCGCCTAAAATAGAGTCTTTGACTATAGAGTACTTAATATTGGCAAATTCGCCAACCGCAACGTTGGGTCCAATGATGGCATTTTCAATGTGGCAATTGGGCGCTAGGTAAACAGGGGGAATATACACTACATTGTGAAATTTCGGCAGTTTTTTACTCTGATGCCTTTGAAGCAAAATTTTATTTGCTTCCAGTAGGGTGGAGGTACGGCCACAGTCAAACCAATTCTCCGCTCTATGGGCCTTAAATTTTACCCCTTCTTGTATCATGTGCATCAGGGCATCAGGCAAAGGGTATTCTTCACCTTCCTCCAAGGGATTGGGGATAGTACTCTCCAGACTTTCCAACAGTTTAGGAATTTGGTCAATTTTGTAAAGGCCTGTCAATGCTAAGTTGCTTATGGGGATTTCAGGTTTTTCCTTGACCTCGGATACATACCCTTTCGAATCCGTAACCGCAATCCCAAATTCTCTAGGATTATCTACCTCATGGACAACCAATACAGATCCTTTAATTCGAAGGACTTCTTTTGTTTCCTGATCGAAAATGGTATCCCCTAGTACAATGAGAATTTCTTGGGCTTTTTTTATCTGATCCCGACATACCCATAAGGCATGAGCCAGCCCATGTCTTGGCGTTTGTTCTATGAAGGTGGCATTTACGGTTGACTTATAGGTACTGAGTACGTAATCCTGGATTTTTTCTTTCAGATACCCCACCACGAATATTTGATCCTTTATTCCTGCATTAAGTAGGTTTTCAATGATATGACCGAGAATCGGTTTGCCAGCAACAGGGATGAGCGGTTTGGGCTGGGTGTAGGTATGTGGTCTAAGAAGTTTTCCAGCACCGGCAACAGGAATGATTGCTTTCATATGGTATAGATTTTTTCCCCAATTGCTGCAGGAAAATTCCAGTCGAAATTACAAAATTTATTCAAAGGCAACTATTTCCAAGAATAATACTAGCTTTGCTATTCAGGCTACTTTGATGTTTCCGGGTAATCCTTGAAAAAAATCCGTCCATATATCATACTATTGGGGCTCACTATTTTAGTCCTGTATAGCCATTTCGACAAATTTCTGGACGCTCCCAATGCCTATATGCTGGATACAGGCGTGGATGGGTTGAAAAATTATTTCAACCCCATGTACTATCTTAAATATGATGAGGGCGGATGGCAGTTCTCCGGAATGAATTATCCATTTGGAGAACACTTGGTCTTTACAGATGGACAACCCTTATTTACCCGTATACTCAAGGTCTTTCAGAATTGGGGTATCCCTGTAGCCGACCACCTCCCCGCAATTTTTAATATCTTGATGTTTGCCTCTGTTTGTATAGGGGCTCTTTTACTGTATTCCATTGCTCGGTTGTACCGACTTCCTGAGGGTTTTGCGATACTTGTTTCCGTCGTAATTGCATGTCTTTCTCCTCAATTGCATCGTTTTGCAGGCCATTATGCACTTTCCTATGTTTTTGTAGTTCCGTTGTTTTGGTACTTAACTTTGAAGTTATTTCCCGAAAAAGGGATTCCCAATGTCAAAGCCTTACCGGGTCTTATTCTTGCCTTGTACCTTACAAGCCTAATCCACGTCTATTACTTGATGATTGGGTGTTTATGGGTCCTGGCATACGTATTGGTTTACGCAATCAATTATCGTAAGAATTCCCAAAAATGGCGAAGGGCAATGATCCTAGGGCTTGGGGCCTCCCTTATTCCCCTATTGTTGTTCAAAATTTTCTTGTGGGTAACAGATCCTATACAAGATAGGCCTTCAAATCCCTATGGCTTTTTCTCTCATGTAACCTATTGGGAAGGAATTTTTTTGCCTCAAGAAGGCCCAATGAAGTCCTTTATCGATCAGTTTGCAGATGTTAGACCCGTTACAGGAGAAGGCTGGGCTTATGTGGGATTCATAGGCTTTCTGGTTCTGGTTTTTACCTTATTTCGCTGGGGGAGATATGCAATTAAAAGGCATTTTACTTTATTGGGACTCCGGTCCTTCCCTCGGTCTTTTTTCCTTGCATTTTGGGCAGCCGTGTTACTCCTATTCTTTGCTTTTGGTTGGCCTTTCAATTGGGGTTTAGAGTTCTTGCTGGATTTGGTCCCACCCCTTAAGCAGTTTCGGTCTTTAGGGCGATTCGCTTGGGTCTTCTACTACGTGTTTTCCATGTATATGGCGCTGTACTTTTTTGCTTTATTTTCCCTCTTGAAAAGAAGAGGCTTACCTAAGCTAGGAGCTTGGCTACTATTTGTCGTTTTACTTTTTTGGGGGGGAGAAATGTGGATTCACCTAAAATTGCGCAATGAAAGACTGCTGCAGTACGAGCACAAGAATATTCTCCGTAAGCCTAGGATAGACTACAATCAATGGCTGGAAGATGTGGGCCATACCCCTGGAGATTTTCAAGCCTTACTCCCCATACCCGCCTATTTCATTGGTTCTGAAAAATTCTACTCAGAGTTTGTGGATTACTTTTCTACACGTGAAGGGATGAGTGCTTCGTATCAAACGGGACTCCCTCTTGCCTGTGGCTTACTTTCCCGCACTTCCATTTCTCAAACCATGGAGCTTATGGAACCCCTTAGCAGTTCCCTATTGCCCAAACAGATAATGACCAAATACAAGGATCAGCGACCATTGCTGTTGATGGGTATTGGGGGCGTTCTCCAAACCAATGAGGAGAAACGACTCTTACTGAAGGCGGATTCTTTAGACACTAGGGAAAATATTACCCTGTATAGGCTTCCCCTAAGTAGAATTCAATCTACACGGGATTCAACTATCCAATTTTTCTCGGACCAGCGGGATAGCATGGCAGTATTGTCAGAAGACTTTTATGCTACCGATTCTACGTGGATGCATTTTGACCCATTATCTACAGAGGAAGTACAATCTTTCGAGTTCAAACCTACTTATGTCCAAGAGGGTCCCATAGAGGTATTTCGGGGTAAAATTCCCCAAACTGGAGACTGGGAGGCCTCTATTTGGATCGAATCTCTTTCCAATGTAGATGGATTCCCCAATCTCCTGTTACAGGAATTTGATTCGAAGGGTGATCGGATAAACATCCTAGATGGGGTTACCCGCTTCCAGGTGGATACCTATAAAAATTTTGTCTTAAGCAAGCGCAATTTTGGGGTTACCAATCCCAACCATACCCTTGTGATATCTATTACGGGTCGTGGGATTTCCTGTAAGTCCTTGTTGATTCGTCCCATCAATAGCCATATATTTCGCCCTGTTTCAGGCAAGAGCCTGATCTACAATAACTATTACCTTGAGGAAGATTGAGCACATTTAAGCTAGATCTGGTACTACCCTGTTACAACCCCGTGGAAGGATGGGAACAGGTAGTCCAACATTCTCTTCACGAGTTGCAAAAAGCCATACCTGGAATAGAAATCTATCCCATTCTGGTAAATGACGGGTCGACTCATGGAGTGACTTCTTCCCAAGTATCCTTTTTACAAGAAAGATTTCCCCAGCTTATCTACCTAGAAAATGAGCTAAATCAGGGGAAAGGATTTAGTCTTAGAAAAGGAATTTCGCATTCACAAAATCCTTACTGCGTCTATACCGATATCGATTTTCCCTATACATTGGAAAGTATAAAGGGATTAATTAGTCGGCTGCAGTCGGATTCTATTGATATTGTTGTAGGAATTAAGGACGCCAGTTATTACAACCATTTACCCAGAGGAAGGGTGGTCATTTCCAAAGGATTGAGATGGCTGGCGCGGAATTTTTTGAACATCTCCATTACAGATACCCAGTGTGGCCTCAAAGGCTTTAACCCAAAGGGAAGAGAAATATTCCTGAAAACTCAAATAGAGCGGTACTTGTGCGACCTTGAGTTCATTTTTTTGGCTGATCACAGTCCAGGAATAAAAATGAAAACTTACACCATAGCTTTAAAGCCTGGGGTGGAATTTAGTACGGTGGACCCAAAGATTCTCGTGCGGGAAGGGTGGAATTTTTTGAAGATATGGTTTAGGTCTCGAAACAGGTAAATTGCTGAAGGTTTGTTATTCCTTAGCTGAATTTTCCCCCTTCGAAGAACTACTAACGGTAGAAGGAGCTTCTACGGCTCCTGTATCTTGAACGGTGTCTTCCTTTAGCTTAACTCCACATTTTTTACAAAATTTATAATTTTCTGCAATTTCAGCCCCACAATTGTAGCAAGAGAGGGCAATAAAGGAGCCACCGGGATGCTCTCGATTTAGCACGCGGCGAAAAGCTCCGGAATCATACCACTTGAATAATTGGCCGGACCGAATAATCGTAAAGGGCTGGTTATTTTCATATCCCGCAGCAAAGCGGATAAGCTTGTCAAAGTTACTTTCTTGGATTTCGGTAAAAGACTCAGACTGTCTCCTCAAATCCTCGGTTGAAATCCGGCCATAGAACTGTTTGGGTAAACCCGCCATTTTGATCAAACACTGGGAAGCGGTATCAATATCCTGGCAGGTAAGCAATCCCGCCCTGTCAGCCGTAAATTCAGCCATTCTATGCCAATACATCAGGGCTACTTGTAGTGGCATGGATAAAAGGTTTCCTAGGCCAAGTGAGACATCACTTATAATTTGAGCGACTAACTTGATGGAATAAGCCATCATGTGGTACAGTACATGGTTGCTTTTGATGTGACCGAGTTCCCTTCCCAATAAAAACAGCAATTCATCCGAATTTAGGAGTTCAACAGCCCCACTACTGATTACGATAACTCGCTCTTTGTCTCCACTGGTAAAGGATTGAATCTTATCTTCCAACATGATATACAGCTCTGGGATGGTTCGCATACCCATGATCTCACACGCTTCTGCAAGTACATTGTGTATTTCTGGAAGATTCTCTGGGAGAACCTGAAGGTTATCCCCAGTATGTTTGATGCGAAGGTATTTTTCTAAGCCATAATCAAGGACCTTCCGAGTAAGTAAGTCCAATCCACGCGTATTCTCTAACCTATCTAGTGCCCTCCGATCAAAGGGGTGTTCGTATTCAACAGAATACAAGCGTTCAATCCGTTTTCTTTTGGTCATATTTTAACACCACATTGATGGCAATAGTTTGCATCATCTTCCACTGCTGTTTGGCAAGAATCGCAGATAATATACGAAATTTCTTTCTCGGCTTTTTCAGGGCTACGAGATAAGCCTGCAAATGGACGTTCCCCTTTGCCCCAATCTCTCCAAGGAGTACCTTGGCTATCATCTCCATCTGGTAAAAATACGGCTAGCCCTACGTAAAGGGGGATAGCCAGCCAAGGGCTCATAATGGTAAATCCCACGAATCCCAGGCGCACATACCAGGGACTTATTCCTATGTAATCGGCAATTCCTTCGCAAACCCCTGTGAGGTTAGCTTCTTTTTCTCCGAAATTTCGCTTGATTTTGCGAAGTTTATTGCGGTTACTTAATAGCTTCTTCATGATCAGTAAAAGTCAAACTTTGATCTCCTTATCGTATTTAAGTATTGAAAGGCTTCTGTTTTTCCTAAAGATTCTATTAAAAATAAAAAGTTTAATTGATTCCCCTCTTTAATAATTTAAATTTTTACCTATGGTGATAGATTTACGGAGTGATACATTTACGCTGCCTACTCCTGAGATGAAGCGAGCTATGGTAGAAGCCCCCTTAGGAGATGATGTATTTGGAGAAGACCCAACAGTAAATGCCTTACAAGAAAAAGTTGCTGAAATTTTTGGTATGGAGGCAGGCTTATTTTGTCCCTCTGGAACCATGTGTAACCAAATCGGAATACGGGTGCACACACAGCCACAAGACGAATTGATATGCGACAAATATTCCCATATTTATCTCTACGAAGGAGGGGGAATTGCATATAACTCCATGGTATCCGTTCGACTCGTATCGGGAAACAGAGGAATTTTAAGTAAAGAATTGGTTGAAGGAGCCATCAATCCCGACAATATACATTTTCCAATTTCTCGCTTAGTGGTTTTGGAAAATACCTGTAACAAGGGAGGGGGGAGTTACTATCAACTTAACCAGATTGCAGAAATAGCTGAACTATGTCAAAGTAAAGGCCTGAAGGTACACATTGATGGAGCACGCATCTTTAATGCCTTAATAGAGACAGGGGACTCTTCTCAAGCCTATGGGAAATATGTAGATACGATTTCAGTATGTCTTTCTAAAGGACTAGGGGCCCCTGTTGGATCCGTATTGGTGGGAAGTAAAAGAGATATCCAGAAAGCCTTGCGGGTACGAAAGGTTCTGGGAGGAGGGATGCGGCAGGCTGGAGTTCTTGCAGCTGCGGGAATCTACGCCTTGGATCACCATGTAAATCGCTTAGCAGAAGACCATAAACATGCTCGCCAAATTGAAGCTACTCTTAAGGCCCATCCTTGTATACCTGAGGTACTCCCCGTAGATACGAATATCCTCATTTTTCGCCCCGATCCAGCTTGGAAAACGGTAGACCAATTTCTAGGCGACCTGGAACTGGAAGGGATAAAGGGTATTGGGTTTGGTCCAGAGCACATTCGCTTAATTACCCACCTGGATATCACTCATGAGATGGTTGAAAAAGTGATTGCTGTGATTAGCTCTTTGCAATAAGTCTACTGTAAAGGTTGTTGATCTAGCGGAATGCTATGGGCATTAACCCTTTGAGGGTATCTATGTATTTTCTGGCCTATTACCACGATTATTTTGCTTAGGTACTTGGCTAAAGACCTACACGTATTTTTAATACTTTTTTGTCAATATGTCTTATTTGTTGTCAAAATGGCAGATTTGATTCAATATGATTTTGCCACTTTGGCGTGATTTGTATGATTGATATGCCATTTTGGCATTTGTTGCCGCTTGGCACCCTCCTTGTCCATAAGCATGTGTATTTCAATAACATTCTAAATCACACAGTAAAAAATTATTTGATATGACACTTGCAAGAATGAATCATCCCTTTCCCTCTGTTTTCAACAGCGTATGGAACGATTTTTTTGAAACAGATCGAAGAAGTACTCACACCCTTCAAAATGGCATTAGTCGGCCAAAGGTCAACATACTTGAGACGGAGAACGGATTTCAACTGGAGCTAGCTGCTCCTGGGTTACAAAAAGTCGATTTTGAACTGGGAATTGAAAAAGATGTACTGCTAGTGAAAGCGCATAAGGAAGTAAGTAAGGAGACCTCTGGTGTGCGCTACAACAAGAAAGAGTTTTCATTTGGGGTATTCGAGCGCAAATTCCACCTCCCTGAGACTATTAATAGAGAAGGAATCGAGGCAAATTATGAAGCAGGCATTTTAACTATATCTCTGCCTAAAAAAGAAGAGGCAACCGTAGATACTGCCAAGAAAATAGAGGTAAAGTAGTAGGGAGAAGCGGGAAGCGGGAAATTAGAAGAGTAAGGAGAGATGGATGTTTTTCTGTTTGGAAGCTTGAGGATAAAGGTTAATAACAGGTAAGAACGAGTGAGTAAGTAGCATTAGGGTTGATGGGAGCTGTCTATCGGGCGGCTCCCAATTTTATTTTGGAGAAATAGGGGAGGAGTTAGCAGGCTCAGTTGCATTCTTACCAAAGCCATGAGTAATCTGTTGGGCGAAGGTATCTGGGAAGGCCTCAACTCCTGGAAATCCAAGTCGAATATTTTTTCCCTCATAGGGGATATAGTCCGTTTTCCACAGGTAATCCCAAATAGCTAGGGTTAACCCAAAGTTGACCCCTTTGTACCGTTCTGCTGGAAGGTCATGTGCATGATGCCAGATATGCATTTCAGGGCTATTAAATATGAACCGCATGTTTTTTCCAATGATAAAGGCGCCCACCAGAATAGCCCCAAAGGTAATCAAAACAGTTTGCCAGCCTGGAAGTAGAATGAGTCTGGGATCTGTATAAAGGATCAACCAGGTAAGTAAGCCTGCTGTAATACCACCGGTAACTCGAAAATTTGAATGTAAGTTGGCGTGGTTGTAGTGTCCCCAAGCCAGGGTGAAAATATGGATTAAAAAAAAGTCGTGTAAACCGATTCCTAATAAGGCCAAGGGAATGTATTCCAGGGTCCGATACACTACATTTTCCATCCAATGGTAGCGCAAATGTGCGGCAAAGCCCATCTCAGCAACAGAGTGATGTACTTTGTGAAATTCCCATAAGCGCTTAGAACTGTGCAGGAGTCGGTGTATCCACCACTGAATAAAATCCCTTACTATGAAGCCTGTTAGCAAAATTGCCCAAAGGGGCCAGGATTTCATGGGGTTGAGGGCTTGAAGGTCTATTCCAGTAAGACCGAGGATTCCCTTGTTGAACAATCCAACGACTACATAGGAGGCAGCATTGTAAATCACTAAGGAAAACAAGAAAAAATTGAAGAACATGTAAAAGGTATCCAACCAAAAGTCCCTTCGGAATTTTTTTTGATTTTCTCTCCAAGGCCTTGCCCACTCAAGCAATAAGAAAAACAAGGATACTACGATAAGCATCCAAAAATAATTATGTAAAAAGGGGACTTGAAAGGTAATCTCCTTCCATAAATAGTTGGCGTACCCTGTATAGCCATCCAAAAATATGTTCCAGTATTCCACAGTAAGCTATAATATTTTGCAAAGTAAGTTACACAATGCCTCGAACAGACATTGTGACCTAGGTTACATGGTAGGAAATTAATTTTTAATACACCCTGGGTCCTGGGCTATGTCTTTAGTTCAACTACTAGATCTTCAGGTTCTACAAGGCTTCGCTCTGTAAGATGTATGGCCAAGACTTCACCTTCCTCCGTTGAAGCAATGGTAGATTCCATTTTCATAGCTTCAATCACAAAAAGGGGATCATCCTTTTTCACGATATCACCTGCTTTAACAAATATTTTACTAAGTCTACCCTGTAAAGGCGAACCAATCTCATGGGGTTTTTCTGCCTTGCGATTTTTATTTTTGGATATTTGTTGGGAGCGATCCCGAGTTTCTACGGCTCTGGTTTGTCCATTTAATTTAAAGAAAACGGTACAAGTCCCATTGTCATTGGGTTCAGTCTTGTACATGTATTCAATGAGAAGGCTTTTCCCTTTTTCCAGTTCCACAAGAATCTCTTCGTTGTTTCGTATCGGATAGAAAAATGCTAGCGTGGGAATCTTACCCACATCTCCATAGGTTTCTCGAAAGGCATAATAGGCTTCGAAAACTTCTGGATACAGGAGCCAGGAAATGTAATCGAGTTCTGTCAGATAAGAATCAAATTTCTGCTGGAAGGCTTTGAACCCTATTTCAAAGTCAATCGGATCTAAATGTGCATTAGGTCTATCGGTATATGGGCTTTCTCCCCGGAGGATAATCTCTTGAAGCTTCTCTGGGAACCCTTGGTAAGGCTGTCCTAGGTCTCCTCTAAACAGGTTTTTTACAGAATTTGGAAAGGAAATTTGATCGCCTTTGTCAAAGATTTCTTGTGTAGTGATTCCATTGGAAACCATAAATAAGGCCATGTCGCCAACCACCTTTGAAGAGGGAGTTACCTTGACCAAATCGCCAAAGAGCTGGTTTACCTCCGCGTACATTTTTTTCACCTCTTCAAATTGGCCTTCCAATCCCAATGACCTGGCTTGTGGCAGCAAATTGGAGTACTGTCCTCCGGGGATTTCGTGGTTGTATACTTCTGCTGTACCGGACCGAAGCTCAGATTCAAACGGATAATAGTAGGTACGCACTACCTCCCAATAATTTGCAAATTCATTCAAGCTATCTAAGTCCATGGGCCGCTCTCGCTCATGACCCTGCATCGCTGCTACTAAGCTATTGAAACTGGGCTGGGCCGTTAGCCCAGACATAGAACTAATGGCCACGTCTACAACATCAACTCCGGCTTCTATGGCCTGCAAATAGGTAGCTGCCTGAATAGAGGAGGTATCATGGGTATGAAGATGAATGGGAATATCAATTACTTTTTTCAATTCAGAAACAAGCAAGTTTGCCGAATAAGGCTTGAGCAAGCCTGCCATGTCTTTGATTCCCAACATATGGGCGCCTGCGTCCTCTAACTGCTTGGCAAGGTCTAAGTAATATTGAAGGGTATATTTTTCTTTAGAAGGGTCACTGATATCTCCCGTGTAGCAAATGCAGGCTTCTGCAATTCCATTTGTCCGTTCTCGGACGGTGTGAATACTCACCTTCATGGCTTCTATCCAGTTTAGCGAGTCGAAAATCCGGAATACGTCCACGCCGGTTTCCCAGGCCTTTTCGATAAACTTAACGATGAGGTTATCTGGGTAGCCTTTGTATCCTACTGCGTTGGAGCCTCTAAGCAGCATTTGAAACAATATATTGGGGACTGCCTCTCTCAACACTGCAAGCCGCTCCCAGGGCGACTCATGCAAAAACCTGAGACATACGTCGAAGGTAGCTCCGCCCCATACTTCTAAAGAAAAGATTTGAGGATGTGCTTTAGCATATGCAGAAGCTACTTTCATCATATCCTGCGTTCGCATTCGGGTAGCTAACAAGGATTGATGCGCATCGCGATAGGTCGTATCTGTATAAAATATGGGTTTAGTCTCCTTTATATATTGGAGAAAATTTTCCCTGCCCAATTCTTCTAACTGATTTTTTGTGCCTGTAGGAAAAGGAAGTTCACCATCTTGGATGGGTATCTTAGGGCTACGAAACTTTTTATCAGGATCATAAGATTTTACATGAGGGTTACCATTTACAACCAAGTCGGCTAAATACCTCAAGGTTTTTGTACCTCGGTCTCGACCTGGCCGGATTTCAAAGAGGCTGGGATGGGATTGAATAAAACCCACATTTGCTTCCCCTTTCTGAAAGGTAGAATTTTTCATCACCTCCAAGAGGAAGAATATATTGGTTTTTACCCCTCGCACCCTGAATTCCCTCAGGGCTCGGTCCATACGCTGGCAGGCACCCTTCAAGGTGTTGCCCCAACTGGATACCTTAACGAGCATGGAATCAAAAAAGGGAGAAATACGCATCCCGGGATAGATACTTCCCCCATCCAGGCGGATTCCAAAACCACCGGGACTCCGATAGGCAATTATCTGGCCGTAATCGGGCTTAAAATTATTAAGTGGATCCTCAGTCGTGATTCTGCACTGAATGGCAAATCCATGACAGCGTATAGACGCTTGATCTCCTAGTAAGATTTGGGGTTCCTCCAACCTTCTTCCAGAGGCAATCTGAATTTGGGTACGCACGATGTCTATTCCCGTAATTTCCTCTGTGATGGTGTGCTCTACCTGGATCCTTGGATTTACTTCTATGAAATAAATATTGTGTTGTGCATCAACCAGAAACTCTACCGTTCCTGCATTATTGTAATTTACTGCCCTACCGATGCGAAGAGCATAGTCGTACAATTGATCCTTTACTAGTTGAGGAAGATTGGAAGGAGCGATCTCTACCACTTTCTGGAAACGCCTCTGGACGGAACAGTCTCTTTCAAATAGGTGGACTAAGCTGCCGTGGTTATCTCCGAGTAACTGGACTTCAATGTGTTTGGGATTCTCTATGAATTTTTCAAGAAATATGGTTCCATTTCCGAAAGCATTTAACGCTTCCCCATGTGCTTCTTGGAAGGCCGTATTGATTTCCTCGGGATCTCTCACGACGCGCATTCCTCGACCTCCCCCTCCTGCGGCTGCTTTTAATATTACTGGATAGCCAATGGCTTCCGCTTCTCTTTGTGCATCTTCTGGCTTATTTAGTGGATTTTTACTATCAGGAATCAACGGAACCTGTGCCTTTTTGGCTACCTCCTTGGCCATTACCTTATCGCCTAGTTGCGCCATTACCTCGGATTTAGGGCCAATAAAGGTAATTCCTTCTTCCTCACACCTTTTTGCAAAGGCTACATTTTCAGATAGGAAGCCATAGCCTGGATGGATCGCTTCTGCTCCCGTTTGTTTTGCCACTCGAATGATCTCATCAATATTGAGATAAGGCCTCAGAGGTTCCTCGTTGGGACCGATTAGGTAGGCTTCATCCGCTTTGTAACGGTGCAAAGAATATCGGTCTTCGTAGGAATATACAGCAACCGATCTTACATGTAACTCTGAAACAGCTCTGAGAACTCGGATGGCGATCTCTCCGCGGTTAGCAACCAGAATTTTTGAAAATTTCCTAAAATGTGTATTCATTCTCCTTCAAACTTACAAATTCTATCCTGCTTTGGGAAAGGATTTGCAATGGAAAAATTAAAAAGGAGAATTAGACAATTATTTCAAGGGCCTGGAAACGGCAATGATGGGACCAAAGTTTTGATTGAAATCCATTCGACTCAATTCAGGGAGGTACATATCTGAATGTGCCCCATCTAGATAAAGGGCCATTTTACACTGAAACTGTTCCTTGAAAAAGGTAGCTAGCTCAAAAAAGTTTACTGGGCTCGTAGAGATGGCAAAAACTACTTCTTCTCTAGAAATGATCCCTACTGCACTTCTTATGTATTGGTTCTTCGATTTGGGATCGAATGCTGGGTGGATATTTCCATTATAAATGAGGATTGGACCAGATTGGGTAGCGAATTCAATTTTTTCTTCCAAAGACTCAAATTGAGAGCTTTCTACAATGCTAACCCCTAATTCACCCTTATAAAAAACCCCATTGGGCTTTTTAAAGAAATTTCCGAGACCATCTTCTAAGTTGATATCTACCCGCTTTCTCCCTTCCTCAATATATAGCCCCATAGGCTTATTTTGTGGGGTAAACATTCCTCCATTTATAGCAAATAAAAGTTGTTCATTCTGACTTTCTAGTTGACCTTCCAGATTAGAAAAGGTTTTGTAGGGCTTTCCTCGATTGTCTTTCCAGTGCAAAGAAAGGTTCATTACCCGACTGTCAAGTACGTAGGTATCAAACGCTTTTTCCTTCCAAACAAGGTGTTGAGCCAAAGCGAGATGGTCGGGTAGTAAATGGGTATGGTTGGAGAGGGAAGTGCTAAATTCATTGACCATAGCAGGCGGCAAGGAGGAAGTTGCCTTCTCTTTTTCAGCTACCAACTTTGGCGCATTACTCAATTGTGGGGCAACCTGAGGCTTTTCTCCACCCTTTGTGTGTGAAATAGCGCTTACCCCTACCCACATTAGGGAAATCATACACATAAACCCAATTAATGCCAGTAGTGGATAATTTTCGACTTTCATATTATTTGAAAATACTACAATGAATGCAGTAATCCAACATAATAATGATGTTTGGGATGAAATATTGTATAAATGTTATAGAAATTGGAAATTATGCCGAATTTTTTGAAAGTCCATTCTTTTGTAAGGCCAAAATTCCCTTTATCAACCTAAAATATCCCGAACAACCTTTCCATGGACATCCGTCAGACGGAAGTCCCTCCCTTGGAATTTATAGGTTAACTTTTCGTGATCCATTCCCATTTGACGGAGAATGGTGGCTTGTAGATCGTGGATATGAACATTCCCTTCCACGGGGTAATACCCAATATCGTCAGTTTTTCCATAGGTTATACCTGTTTTGATCCCTCCGCCAGTCGCCCACATGGTAAAAGCTTCTCCGTGGTGGTCTCGTCCATTAAAGGGGGCTACTTTGCCTCCTCTGTTTTCACGCATAGGGGTTCTGCCAAACTCGCCTCCCCAAACTACGAGGACATCCTCCATCATTCCCCTTTGTTTTAAATCCTTCACTAAGGCAGTCATCGGCTGATCGACTTCTCTGCACCGCTCCAAAAATCCTCCTTCCAATGCTTCAAATTCATTGCTTCCATGGGAATCCCACCCTCGATGATACAACTGAATAAAGCGGACTCCTCTTTCTGCCAGTCTTCTCGCCAATAGGCAGTTGTTTGCAAAAGACACCTTACCGGGTTCTATGCCGTACAATTCTTTGATGTATTCAGGTTCAGAGGAGATGTCCATAGCTTCGGGCACCGTTGTTTGCATCTTGAAAGCCATTTCATACTGTGCAACCCGAGACAAGATTTCTGGATCTCCTACTTCCTGGAATTGGAGTTCATTTATTTCCGTGATGGCGTCTATCGTTGCTTTTCGAAGATCTCGGGGCATACCTTTAGGATCGGAAACATATAGTACCGGTTCTCCTTTGGATCGAAACTGAACCCCCTGGTACAATGAGGGTAAAAAGCCACTTCCCCAAAGCCCTTTTCCTCCGCTGGGTTGAGAATTTCCCGAAACCAAAACGATAAAACCCGGTAGATTTTCATTCACAGAGCCTAGGCCATAGGTTAGCCATGAACCCATACTGGGCCTGCCAGGACGTGCACTCCCCGTATGCATAAACATTTGTGCAGGGGCATGGTTGAATTCGTCCGTTTGCATGCCTTTCAAAAAGCATACATCATCTACAACCTCTTTAAAGTAAGGGAGATGATTTGATACCCAGGATCCCGATTGACCGTATTGCTTAAATTCCGCCTGGGGGCCCAACATTTTGGGAGTCCCAACAATAAAGGCAAAACGTTTGCCTTCTAAGAGCTCCTGGGGGCAGTCTTGCCCATCATATTTATGGAGAACCGGTTTGTAGTCAAAAAGCTCCAATTGGGAGGGAGCGCCAGCCATATGAAGGAATATGACAGTTTTGGCCTTTCCTGGGAAATGGGAATGCATGTCAGATACACCCTGCAAATCTCCAGCAATCCCCTGTTGACCTGATGGGGCACAACCCAAAAGATTCCCCAATGCCATAGCGCCCATTCCCATCCCGCAGGTTCTGAGAAAATGTCTCCTTTGGAGGAAATTTTTATGCTCTGAATGAAATTCCGAAATGAGTTTCTTCATTAGGGTTTGTTAATAAATTCATCAAGGTTTATGAGTACATTAGCTGCAGTTGTGTAGGCTGCCTTTTCTGGTGTGGGGTCAGGAAAGAGATAAACGATTTCCTTTGCATCCTCAGGATGCGTACTGAAATGCTGCACAGCATGTTCATAGCAGGCTTTCAGTAAATCAAGCTTTTCCTGAGAGGGCGAATCATACAAGGCCCGTTCATACCCATGTATCAGACGTTCTTCAACACTTAAAGCTTTCTGTTCCCACATGAATCTTGCCAAGCCTTGAGCGGCTTCCATGTAGACTGTATCGTTGAGGGTGGTTAGCGCTTGTAAGGGGGTATTGGTACGTATTCTCCGGGAAATGCAGAATTCTCGACTAGGTACATCAAAAGTCATTAATGATGGATAAGGACTAGACCTACGCCAATACGTATACAAAGCTCTCCTGAATCGATTTTCATCCGTAGCGGCTCTCCAGCGCATCACATGGCGGATTACATTCCAAACTCCTTCGGGTTGTGGAGGCATAACGCTAGGTCCATACATTTTACTACTCAGGAGCCCTCCAACGGCAAGGGCCTGGTCCCTTACTTGCTCGGCAGAAAGCCTAAATCTTGGACCTCTTGCCAGCAATCGATTTGCTGGGTCTTTTTCTAGAAGACTTGGTGATACCGAAGATTGCTGTCGATAAGTTTTGGAAAGGAGGATTTCTTTCAACAACCCTTTGATTGACCAATTATGTGTGTGCATAAATTGCCATGCGAGGTAATCCAGCAGTTCTTGGTTGGGGGGGGTATCCCCTTGGGTTCCAAAATCTTCCAAGGTTTCTACTAGTCCCATTCCAAAAATTTGCTCCCAAAACCGATTTACAATTACCCTTGCTGTGAGCGGATTTTCTTTGGAAACTAGCCACCAGGCTAATCCTAGTCGATCTGGGGAATAATAAGCTTTGAATTCAGGAAGTAGTTTGGGTAAGTCAGGTTGGACTTCTTCGTTGTGGACCAGCCAATTTCCGCGATCGAATACATGGGTTACCCTACATTCCTCACCGCCTAACTCTTTCATGATAGGCGTTCTGGATGGACGAATCCCTGCTAACTCATTTTCGAAGGCGAGATAATCGGGATGGGAAAGGGTATCGATACCAATAGTTTTTAAAGAGTCCATCCAAGATTCGATGGCAGTAATTTGTCTCTTTTGGACAGTGGAAAGGGTCTGAATAACGGGATAATCCGAGGCTAGATCCCTATCGGCTGTATTATTGAAAAAGGCCATGGCCTTATAAAACTCTTCATGATTGATGGGGTCATAAGGATGACCATGGCATTGTACACAGCTCATGGTAATCCCTTGAAATACCTCGAAGGTCGTGTTGAGTCGGTCAATTACTGCCGCTACCCGAAACTCTTCATCATCTGTTCCTCCTTCGTCATTGGCCATGGTGTTGCGGTGGAAAGCTGTTGCGATGAGTTGGTCTTCGGAAGGATTGGGAAGGAGATCGCCTGCTAGTTGCTCTACGGTGAATTGATCGAAGGGCATATCCTGGTTAAATGCATCAATGACCCAGTCTCGATATTGCCAAATATTGCGGTGTTTGTCTTTTTGGTAGCCTTGGGAATCGCCATATCGAGCCAAGTCTAACCACATAGTAGCCCAGCGTTCCCCAAAGTGGGGATTCGCAAGTAGAGAGTCTAGCCATTTCTCATAGGTTTTGGGAGCGTAATTTACTGCTAAGGCCTTAGCCTGGGACAGGGTAGGAGGGAGGCCTATTAAGTCTAAGGAACTTCTTCTTGCAAGTATAGCCGGTTTTGCTTCAGGCGAATGACTAAGCTTTTCTTTTTTCAGCCTTTTTGCTACATAGTAATCCAATCCATACTTTCGACGAGGCTTCTGAATAGGAACAAAGGCCCAATGAGTTTCCCAGTTAGCTCCTTGGTTGATCCATTTTTTTATAATGCTCGCCTCTTCCTCACTTAACGCTGGGGCATCTAATGGCATTCGTTCTTCCGGATCATGGTGAATCAGTCGTTTGTACAATTCACTTTCCTCTGCATTTCCCGGGACAATGGCATTTTTTCCTGATTCTCCTTGTTGAAGTGCATCTTCTCGGGTAAGAAGACTTAAGCCCCCACTTTTCTTAACGCCTCCATGGCAACTCATGCATCGCGCATTAAGGATAGGACGGATTTCTTCATTAAAATCTACCTCAGGAGTTAAAAACCCTGGAAGGATGCTACTACCAACTAAGCCTATGATCAGTAAGCTCAGGCTTATCCCCCAAATTTTTCTGATTTTCATTTTTACGAGCAGTGTTTTATGAAAGGTACAAAATATAGAATTATCAAATGGCTCATAACAACACATTTCAACCGTTTATTAACTGTTAATATTTATAGTAATTGTATTTCATTAACAGTTAGTATTCTTATATTTAATTCATGTTACCAGCGGATTACAAAGATCACGTTCGGCGAATCATCTCTAGCAAGGACTTTGGACACTCCAGATCCTATGCAGCCCTTTTAGAATACATCGTTCAAAAGAGTGTAGAAGGTAACATTCCAAAGGAGGCAACAATTGCAATAGATGTATTTGGAAAAGATGGGACCTTTAATCCTTCCGAGGACACACTAGTACGCGTATATGTACACAACCTGAGAAAAAAATTACAGGTCTACTACAGAGGGGATGGGCAAGGGGAATCCTATCAGATCATGATTTTAAAGGGTCGATACCAAGCCTTATTTTTGTCAAAGAGTGAATTGGAAGAAAAGTCCTCAGAGCCAGTTTCCCTCAAAACAAATCTTTGGTTGTGGGGAACAGTCATAGCGCTTGGACTGTGTTTAGGCATTTCCCTAATTGGCAATGTACTTCTATACAACTTTAGGTTCTTAAACGCTTATAAAACTCCTAAAGAAACCCTACAAAAAAGTAAGATTTGGCAGCAAATGTTGGAAGTAGAACAGCCTATTTCTTTTATCTTAGGGGATATATTTGTTTTTACGGAGTACGATTCTCTCCTTGATCGAGGCCGGCTAATAAGAGATAGCCAAGTCAATACTGCTTCCGAATTTGACTCATTGATTACATTTACTCCCCAATGGCTCCATCGTTCGCCTAAAGTATCTGAAAACCCCTTGTTGATGAAGGCGCATGCTTTGAGCCTAGAACACCTAATCCCCGCTTTTACTTCCTTGGAGTTGAAATTTTCTGTTCGACTTATGTCCCGTACAAGCTCTGAGGAATTGCAGGAAATGCCTATTTTATATTTAGGAATGTATAAGAGTATGGGAAAACTCACCTATTTATTTGAGGATTCTCAATTCGAACTGATTCCTGGCGGAATTCAATTGATGCACCGACCTGATGGGAAACTGTTGAGTGGAGAAGGGGTCCATGACGATTACCATACAGATCTTGGATACCTGTCCCAGCGAATAGGCCCAGGAGGAAATCCAATTTGGATCATTGCAGCCTTTACCGATACGGGGATTATGCAATTATCTCAGCAATTGGCCTCCTTCTCTAATATAACTTCGTTCGAATCGATTATCCATAGCCAGCTAGGGGAGAGAGAGCTACCCAAAGAATGGGAAGCTTTGTTTTCCGTGAAAGGTTTTGACCGTGCACAACTGGAAATGGAACTGGATTATGTGTATGCTATTGATTAGCTCTTCTTTTTGGGTTCATTTATCGATACCTAAGGCACGTTCATCGTAAACCACCTCCTAAAGCCCCTCCAAAACCCCACCTTTGTACTGTCGAATCAATTAAAACAGTACAAACAATGAGAAAACTTTTCACACTTTGTCTTGCTTTCTTCCTGACAACTTCAGCCTTTGCCGACTCAGGAACAGCAACTCAGAATTCAGCACCCTTAGAAGAAATAGTGATAGTCTCTCATGTGGATTTCACCAAAACCTTAGGCATGGTAATCCTTGATGTAGAGGTGAAGGAATTTACCTTGAAATTGGAAGACCCAAATGGAAATGAAATCTTTAGAACCCAAGTAAGAACTGGCGAGTCAGAAGTAATGGAAATTGATCTTTCGGACGTTGACGGAGGAAACTATCAGCTGAAAATCTCAGCTGATAGTCATGTGCAAACAGAAAGTGTGATTGTACCTGTAGGTTAAGGGATCCGTAGTTGTAACCATTGATAAAGGATCAAAGGACGCGACTACCTACTACCGCCCACAAGACTTTGTTACTGTTTTTATTCGATTACACAAGGGGCTGTCTCTTTTGAGGCAGCCTTCTCTTATTGTGGAATAACTCGTCAGCACGTTCTTGTAGAAGCTTGGGTGAGTAGAGAGAAGGCAGAAGAGTTAAAGAGAAGAAGAACTTAGGGAGGAGCACCTGCTCGCTTTGTATTTGCTTTCCAGCTATTATCCTTTACTTTTGAACAAAAATACACCACATGGTACCTGTTGTCTCTGTTCAATGGCTTAGAGAAAACCTTACAGATCAAGAACTGATCATCTTGGATGCAAGTCCAGCATCTAATAAGTCCAGCCTACCTAGTCATTTTCCGGGAATGCGGATACCAGGTGCACGTTATTTTGATTTGAAGCATAAATTCAGCGACCCAAATGCTGAGATGCCGAATACCTTGCCCCAACCAGAAGCTTTTCAGGGAGAATGCCAGGCCCTAGGCATAAACCAGTCTTCAAAGATTATAGTCTATGACAACTTGGGAATTTATTCCAGTCCTCGGGTATGGTGGATGTTTAAGGCTATGGGGCATGACAGGGTTTCTGTTTTAAACGGAGGGCTTGTTGAATGGGGAAAGCATGATTACCCTATGGAAGAGCGTACAGAAGCTTCCTATGAAAGAGGAGATTTTGTGGTTAAGCCAGGCTCTACCTTCAAGAAAGAAATGGAAGATATCCTTCAAAACCTGGAAACTAAAACGTCCGTGGTTTTAGATGCTCGTTCCAAGGGAAGGTTTGATGGGACTGCTCCAGAGCCACGAGAAGGTCTAAGTAGTGGCCATATTCCCCATTCGAAAAGCCTGCCTTTTTCTCAGGTTTTGGAGGAGGGAAAATTTAAGTCTACGAATGATCTAAAAGAGCTTTTTGAAGTACTTAATCCTGAGGAAAAACCCCTGATTTTTTCTTGTGGTTCCGGCCTTACTGCGTGTATAACCTATTTGGCGGCAGAATTAGCTACCGATGCGCCTAAATCTGTGTATGACGGATCTTGGACCGAATGGGCTCAGAAGCAGGCGGGGCTGATTGAAAAAAATGCTTAAGGATTTAGCTAAAGAAGTAAGAATACAGAATCAAACAGAAAGAAACGATTTTGTAGTTAATTGCAATTCAACTTAGTTGAAATAGTCCCTAAAGCTCTCTGGAAATCTTACCTTCTACCATTTTATCCCTCCAAAACGCGTACAAATTTTTCCCCTCATGATTTTTCAACAAATAAAATCGAACGTTATATGGGTCTGTATCGGACTTTTTTTTGTTTCCTGTTTGAAAGAAGAGATGCAAGAACAGTTGCAACCCAATATCGTTATTATCCTTGTTGATGATCAGGGCTGGGGAGACCTCAGTATGAACGGCAATCCCCTAGTGGAAACTCCTCGCATAGACGGAATCGGCAAAAATGGAGCTACTTTACAACATTTTTATGTGAATGCCGTCTGCTCTCCTACCCGTGCAGCCTTACTAACCGGTAGGTACGCTGTCAGGGGAGGGGTGTACAGCACTTCCGCAGGGGGAGAGCGTTTGGATCTAGATGAGTATACCTTCGCACAGGCTTTCCAGGAAGCAGGCTATGCAACAGGAGCCTTTGGCAAATGGCACAATGGAATGCAGTATCCTTACCATCCTAATGCCCGTGGATTTGATGAGTTCTTCGGGTACTGTTCGGGACATTGGGGGAGTTATGTAGATGCCATACTAGAACACAATGGGGAATTGGTGGAATCCAAGGGGTATCTGACTGATGTACTGACTCATAAGGCTATAGAATTTATTGAGGCAAATAAGGATGGACCTTTTCTTACCTATCTTCCTTTGAACACCCCTCATAGCCCTATGCAGGTGGTGGAACCTTGGTGGGAAAAGTTTGAGGATGCCGAATTGCCGCGACATAGGTATAGCGATCGGGAGAAAATACTTCATTCTCGGGCGGCCTATGCAATGGCTGAAAATATTGATGGGAATGTAGGGCGAGTAATAGATAAACTCAAAGAATTAGGGATTGAGGAAAATACTATCGTCATGTATTTCTCTGATAATGGGCCCAATGGCTGGCGTTGGAATGGGGGCATGGAAGGGATCAAAGGAAGTGTGAATGAAGGAGGGGTTCGTTCTCCTTTTGTGATCCAATGGCCAGGAACAATTAAAGCAGGTAGGCAGGTAGAAGAAATTACCAGTGTGCAAGACCTTTTCCCGACTGTGTTGGATTTAGCAGGGATTAATTATACCCCTAAAAATGAATTAGATGGGGAAAGTATAGCTCCTTTGTTGCTGGAAGATTCAACAGTCTGGGAGGACAGAATTTTAGTCAATCATTGGCGAAATAGGACCAGTATTAGAAGCCAAGGCTTCCGGCTAGATGAGTCGGGCCGCTTATTTGATATGCAGAGGGATGCTGGACAAACAAGTAATGTTGCAGATTCCTTTCCATCAGTATATGAGGAACTGCAAAAGGTAAAAGAAACCTGGGAATCCGAGGTACTGAGTGAACTTCCTGTAGAGGACCATAGAAGTTTTCCATTGGGCCATCCAGAATACCCTATTACTCAGCTTCCCGCGAGGGATGGAGTTGCTCATGGCAGCATACGGCGCTCTAACCGATGGCCTAATTGCTCTTTTTACACAAATTGGACAAATCTCTCAGATAGCATAACCTGGGAAGTAGAGGTTCTTTCCGCGGGGAAATTTGAAATTGACCTTTTGTACACCTGCCAATCGGAAAATGTCGGAACCGAGATCACCCTAACTGCAAAAAATGCTTCCCTTGCAGCAAAGGTTACTACTGCATTTGATCCCCCGCTAAGAGGAATGGAATACGATAAATTTGAGCGGGGAGAGTCCTATGTGAAGGACTGGGCAACTTTATCTATGGGAGAAATTGACCTTGAAGCAGGCCTTCAAACCCTGAATCTACAGGCAACGGACATTCCCGGGAAGGGGGCGATTGATTTTCGCTTGATGATGGTGAGGAGGGTAGGGGAGGATAGTCCGTAGTTTGGTAATCTATGGCCCTTAGTTGAAACCTTCGATAGGGGATCAAAGCATTCCCTAGACCACCGACTCTTAAACCAAATACGCCAATACAGCGGAAAAACAGATAGAGATAAACATCTCCAACAGGCCTACACCAATATTTCTGTCAGAGACTATCTCTGTGATCATGTTGGAATGACGAAGAATAAATCGATCGAATATTAGCTTTACTCCAAAGAGGTAGACAAAAACGATGGCTATATCGATTCCCAGTCGGCTAAGATCGGGCCCCCACCCTACAAAATCTCCTGAGATTGCCTTCATGATGATAATTCCAATGGCAATCATGCCTCCGGAAAAACCCAATCCTGCGGCTATATTGTCTTGCTCTATCTCATCGTGTACATCAAAAGGAGTGAGCCACGTATAGAGAAAGGAAAAAATGATCAAACAAATTTGCCCGATTAGAAAAAAGACCATCGCTGTAAGCGGGCTACCTCCTTCTCCATGGATTGCTCCTGCGATGATCAAGCCTGAAGCAATGTATAAGCCTCCTTCTACCGCTCCTGTACCTGGATTTTGATCGTGAAGGATTTCTTTGACTGGGGAGAATTTGTAGAGAATCAGCTTATCATTGACAAGTCTGGTGAGATTGAGTAGTACGATTCCCGCAATGGAATACGAACTTACCAAGAGGACATCCATGCCAAAATCATAGGAAGGTCCATCCAGGGCACCAATATAAACAAAGGTTATACCCACGAAATACCCTGTTACACTTACGGCTACAGCATAGTTATCCTTAAGTGTTAGTTCTTCGTCGAGGTTGAATTGGGAGAAGAATCCTTTTACCCATTTTGCAAGAAATATGACGATAAAGTACAGCAATATATACGTGCCGCCTTCCAACCATGCATCTATATCGATAAGAGAGCTCATAAGAATTGGAGAAAGTCTGGTAAAATAAAACCTTACACTAGATTTTGGAGTATATATCAAATATAGAACTTTTTTTAAAGTTCGTGAATTTGCAACCTTTTTGTGTCTCCCGACATCTTTTAAGTAAAGCATACAACTTTACTAAACATCCATCCAAAACCACGAGCTTTTTCCTGAAAAATTATTGTGATTTCGATAACGAAAGATTTACAATAAGTTAATTACATTCTTTTTGAAAAATTAGTTTAGCAACTTTGCTTTGCTGTAGGCTTTTGGCAAAAATTTTGCAAATAAGTTTTTTCGAAAATCGAATAAAGGACCTGTTAATAACCATAACAATGAAAACATTCTTCCTACTCATCCTCTCGGCTCTTATTTGGGTCTCCCCCGCTCATGCCTCTGAACCCCCGCCAGCGGATAAACCCCTTACGGTATATGACCAGGTAAGAAAATATGTAAGCTTCAACCGATTCTGCAAGGAAAACCAATTACAGGGCACGGTCCATCTCAAGTTTTATTTAGATGAAATTCATACCATTCACATTACCTCTCTTTCAGGCACCCATAAAGAGTTAAAGGCTTGGGTAAAAAGTAAGCTTGTAAGTAGAGAGATTTATGGACAGAATATCAAAGTGGGAAAGACGTATGAACTTACCTTTTCCTACTCCTATCCTCAAATGATAGGCAGAAGCCCCGTTTCTCGTGCTGGACATTTGGGAAAAAGATAGAATTTTAACAATCTAGTCAACCAGGCTTGACGTTACAGCTTGACTTCAACGTATTTGAAACGCTGTGGATTGGATCCAAAGGATTCAATCCATGAGCCATTTATTTCTACTCAACTCCCCTAATTTCTCCTTGTGAATTTTGAAATGCTGTGTATATTTGTCGGAAATTATGGATAACACAGTGTATACCTTTACGGATGAGGAGAAAAAAGCGATTCAGGCTCACACGGAGAAGTATCCAGATAAGCGATCAGCTGTTATGCCAGCCCTGTGGATTGCACAGGAAAAATATGGGTGGCTTCCAAATGATGCCATAAAACTGGTTGCGAATACCCTCGATCTTCCTTACTCACATGTGTATGGTGTTGCTACCTTCTACACTATGTACCTCAAGAAGGATGTTGCACCCAATTTGATTGAAGTCTGTACCTGTTTCTCATGTGGAGAAGTAGGAGGTCCAGAAATGTACCACTTCTTGAGAGAACACTTGGAAGTAGATGAACAAGGAAAAAGCAAAGACGGGAAAATCTGGGTTCGACAAGCTGAGTGTTTGGGGGCTTGTGATACTGCTCCCATGTGCCAGGTAAACAACGGAAGGTATGTCCATAATTTAACTGAGGAAAAAGTAAAACAAATAGTATCGAAGATTCAAAAGGGAGAGAAGTTGTCTTATGAGCAAGTTCCCCTATCAGATCAAAGCGTGATAGAAGACTGATGATGAAATATAAGAAACACGAACCGGCCTATCTTCTACTGGAAGATGGGCTTTTTTTTGAAGGTCAGGCGATAGGAAAACGAGGTACGACCACTGGAGAACTATGTTTCAATACCAGTATGACGGGATACCAGGAGGTTTTTACAGATCCCTCTTACTATGGCCAGATATTAATTGAGACACATCCTCATATTGGTAATTATGGCGTTCATCGTCAAGAATATGAAAGCGCCTCAGCAAAAATTTCCGGTCTGGTAGTCAAAAATTTTTCCAACCTTTTTTCTCGTGATCAAGCTATAGAATCTCTGGATTCTTTTCTCATGCATAATAACGTTGTGGGAATTTCCCATGTGGATACCCGCGGATTGGTGACGCATATCCGAAACAAAGGGGCAATGAATGCCATTATCTCTTCGGACGTTTCGGATTTAAAGCAATTGAAGAAATTCTTAAAGGCCTGTCCTTCTATGGACGGACTAGAATTGGCGAGCAAGGTAAGTACGGTACAGCCCTATTTTCACGGAAATCCCAACGCTCCCTTTAGGGTTTCGGTATTAGATTTGGGAATCAAAACCAATATCTTGGAATGTTTGGCGAGTCGGGGTTGCTATATGAAAGTATTCCCAGCAAAAGCTACCTTTGAAGAATTGGCTTCATTTAATCCCCATGGCTACTTTGTATCTAATGGGCCTGGAGACCCTTCTGCTATGCCATACGCTGTGAAGTCGGTCAAAGGTATTTTGGAAGCCGACAAACCCTTGTTCGGAATATGTTTAGGGCACCAACTACTCGCTTTGGCATGTGGAGTACCTACCTTTAAAATGCACCATGGTCATAGGGGGGCAAATCATCCCGTAAAGAACCTCCTTCTGGGGACTAGCTCCATTACCAGTCAGAACCATGGCTTTGGTGTATCTGAAAAAGCGATTCAAGAATCCCCTGATGTGGTTGTTACCCATGTGAATTTGAATGACCAATCCATTGAGGGTATTCGTATTCGTAACAAGAAGGCATTCTCCGTTCAGTTTCACCCAGAAGCCTCTCCAGGACCTCATGATAGCTACTATTTGTTTGATGAGTTCCTAGATATTATGAAGGGGGATCAGGTCCCCGTGTAAGGGACTTTACGCATATATAGTCCCGTACATTCCTTATCTGAAACCCTACAAACTCCCAATTTCATGAAGATCCTCAAGTTTGGTGGAAGCTCTGTTGCGCATCCAGAAAGTATAGAACGCGTTACGCAAATCATTAATTCTTACTTATCCAGTGGTGAAAAGTTTGGGGTAGTTGTTTCGGCGTTAGGGGGCTTGACAGATGTTCTTGAGCAGATGGGGAGCATGGCTGAATTGGGTAATGATGGGTATAAACCCCTCATTGACGTTTTTTTTCAGCGACATACAGCTATTATTCAGCAACTCATTCCGGAGGAGAAGCAGGCAAAGGTTACGAAGG
Organism: Bacteroidota bacterium; assembly: GCA_039197765.1. Classification (GTDB taxonomy): domain Bacteria; phylum Bacteroidota; class Bacteroidia; order J057; family J057; genus JBCCTX01. The sequence continues at coordinate 13,751 of JBCCTX010000010.1, read as the reverse complement.
AGATTGACAAACGAACCAAGGAGTTGACTAATATTCTGCAGGGGGTATACTTGATAAAAGAACTTACGCCACGCACGAAAGACTACCTTTTGAGCTTTGGAGAACGATGCTCCGCTTTTTTGCTGAGTAAAGTTTTGTGGTACCAAGGGGTGAATGCGAGTATGTTGGACGCAAGGGAGGTACTCAGAGCTGATAATACCTTTGGAAAGGGAAAAATAAAGGTTAAAGAATCCTATCAACTGATTCAGGAGTATTTCAAGGAAACCGACGAATTAAAAGTCATTACTGGCTTTATTGCCTCAACAGCCAGGGGAGAGACCATAACCTTAGGTAGAGGAGGTTCAGATTATACGGCTTCCTTATTTGGTGCAGCCCTAGGCTGCTCTGTCATTGAAATATGGACGGATGTTGCGGGGGTCATGACGGCGGATCCCAACAAGGTTAAAAAGGCCCTTCCGGTGAAACACCTGAGTTACCAGGAAGCCTTAGAGATGTCTCACTTTGGCGCAAAGGTGATATATCCTGCAACGGTGATTCCGGCGATGGAAAAGAATATCCCCCTGTATATAAAATCTACCTTTGCCCCAGAGGAAGTGGGAACAGTCGTTTCCGAGCACGCTGAACCAGATGAACATCCTATCAAAGGAATCTCTTCGATAAGTGATGTATCGCTGATTATGATACAGGGTGGAGCCTTGGTTGGGGCTGTGGCGAGTCATACCTATCGCCTGTTTCGAGTATTGGCCAACTATCAGGTCAATATCATATTGATTACCCAGGGGTCCTCTGAGCACAACATCTGTTTTGCTGTAAAACCCGAGGATGTAGACACTGCCAAAAAGGCTATAGAAGAGGAGTTTTCCCTGGAAATCCAGTCGCGGTATATAGATCCCCTAATCATTGAACCTGAAATTTCCATCCTTGCGGTTATTGGCGATAATATGAAACATCGGCCGGGAATTTCAGCACGATTGTTCCAGTCATTGGGTAAAAATGGGGTAAATGTAGCCGTGACTTCTCAGGGCTCTTCGGAGAGAAATATCTCTGTTGCTATCAATCGCAAAGACGAGGTAAAGGCATTGAATGCAGTTCATGAGGCATTTTTTCTTTCCGATACATACTCTGTAAATCTCTATATCGTAGGAGTAGGATTAATAGGAGGAACTTTGCTTTCTCAGATTCGCGAAAACGCGGGTTTCCTGCATAAGAATCAGCATTTGGAAATTAATGTTGTAGGGTTGGCAAATAGCAAGCGGATGGTCTTCGACGAAGAAGGAATCGTTTTGGAAAACTGGCGTGAGCACCTAAACGAATCCGAGTCAAAAATGGATATTCGCAAGTTCGTTGCGAAAATGAAGGAGCTCAATTTGCGCAATAGTATTTTTGTAGATAATACGGCAGCCCCTGAAATTACAGAGTTTTATGAGGAGATACTGGATGCAAGTATTTCCATATCCACGCCTAATAAATTCGCTCCTTCTGGCCTGTTTCGATCCTATCAAGACCTAAAGTATTTGGCCTATGAGCGCGGAGTAAAATTCATGTACGAAACGAATGTTGGGGCAGGCCTCCCTGTGATTACGACCATATCGGATTTGGTAAGCAGTGGGGATCGCATCCTAAAAATACAAGGAGTTTTATCAGGTTCACTCTCCTATATCTTTAATACGTTTCAACGGGGGGAAGCCTCCTTTAGCGATATCGTTTTGGAAGCGCAGCAAAAAGGCTTCACAGAACCCGATCCGAGGGAGGATCTCTGTGGATCGGATGTGGCAAGAAAGCTTACCATACTTGCCCGTGAGTCCGGGGTAGCCCTGGAACGGGAAAATATCCGTATTGATCCAATACTGTCTCCTAATTGTATTGAAGCCCAAAGTGTAGAAGCCTTTTTTGAGGAGTTGAAGAAAGAGGATGAACGCTTTGAACAAATGCGAGAATCTCTCACCTCGGAAGGGAAGGCATTGAGATACATAGCCACTCTAGCTGGAGACCAGGCATTTTTATCCTTAGCTGAGGTAGGAACCGAAAGTGATTTTTATCACCTTTCTGGGAGCGATAATATGATCGTTTTTACTACAGAACGGTATAAAGAAAGACCTTTAGTGATCAAAGGTCCAGGTGCAGGAGCTGAGGTTACTGCAGCTGGGGTTTTGGCTGAAATCATTCGCATTGCTTATCACCTTTCTTAATTCTCAGCCCATGTACAAAGACATTCATGTATTTGCTCCTGCAAGTGTTGCTAATGTAGGGTGTGGATTTGATACCTTGGGATTTTCCATTCACCGACCAGGAGATGACATTATCGTGCGCTATTCCTCAACTCCTGGATTACAAATCACCAAAATCACGGGAGATAAAGGAAAACTACCCTTAGAGCCGGAGAAGAATACGGCAGGCGTTGCGGCCTTACGCCTCATGGAGTATTTGGGAGCGGATAAAGGGGTCGAAATGGAGATATACAAAGGAATCCCCATAGGAAGTGGTATGGGCTCTAGTGCATGTAGTGCTGTAGCTGGGGCCTTAGCCATTAATGAATTATTTGGGAAGCCCCTCGGGAAGAAGGAATTATTGCCCTTTGCCTTGGCAGGAGAAGCTATTGCAAGTGGTGGAGCCATTCACGCGGATAACGTCGCACCCTGCCTTTTAGGGGGGATGGTATTGGTTCGCAGCAATGAGGAAATAGATACCATTCAAATTGCCGTACCTCAAAATTTATACGCTGCGGTGGTTCTCCCGAATTTACAAATACTTACCTCTGACGCTAGAAGTATTCTGCGAACGGAAATCCCTATGAAGGAAGCAATTACCCAATGGGGAAATGTAGGAGGTTTGGTAGCAGGTTTCATGCAAGAGAACTATGAACTCATCGGTCGCTCTTTGCAAGATGTTATTGTCGAACCCTACCGCGCAAAGCTCATTCCCCACTTTTACGAGGTAAAACAAAAGGCCATGGAAAATGGTGCTTTAGGGTGTAGCATTTCAGGTGCAGGGCCGGCAATGTTTGCCTTGTGTAAGGGGGATGATATTGCTTTTCGGGTAGCCATTGCCATGCAAAGAACCTTTGTAAAGGCACAGATCGAATGTGAACGTTACGTTTCAACGATCAACACTTTGGGAGCTATGCGAATTAAGTAGGTAGTAGGTAATAAGTAGTAGGTGGTAGGTAGTAGATAGTAGGTAGGTGTAGGGTATGAAGAATGGGGGAAACAGGGTTTTGGGGAATGAGTGGGGCTGTCATATCATAATCTATTAAATGAGTTTTTACTCATTCATGGACTACGGTTGATCGTCTGTAGATTACATAACAATATCATTTTATGCTGGAAAAGGACTCTCTTGAAATTCTAAAGAATTCTTTGGTTCAGTTAGAGAACGGGTTCTCTGAACTCCCAGAATTTGAATCCTCGGTGGATATTGAAAGACTGGGTAAGGTCCTGGATCAAGTTGCGCTTAGGATGCAGGATAACTTTCCGTACTTCCATCCTTTTTATGCGGGGCAGATGCTTAAGCCGCCTCATCCCATTGCGAGGCTGGGTTATATGCTGGCTATGTGGATCAATCCCAATAACCATGCGCTGGATGGAGGCAAAGCAAGCTCTGAAATGGAGAAAGAAGTTGTTGCTGATCTGGCGAAGATGTTTGGTTGGGATCAGCATATTGGGCATCTATGTGGAGGAGGAACCATGGCAAATATGGAAGCCTTGTGGGTAAGTCGGCATATCCATCCTCAAAAGGCAATAGCTGCTTCTCAACTTTCCCACTATACCCATTCCCGTATTTCGGAGGTTTTAGGGATTTCTTACTTCAGTATTTCTTGTACCCCCGAAGGGATTCTAGATATAGATCAACTAGAAGAATTGCTACAAAGGGAGCAAATAGGAACGGTAGTAGCGACTATGGGTACAACGGGGACGGGTTCGGTGGATCCTTTACCCGAATTGCTAGAATTGCAAACACAATACGGATTCAGAATTCATGCAGACTGTGCCTATGGCGGATATTTCTATCTAGCGTCCAATCTCTCCTCTGGTACAAGAGAGAAATTCGATGGGTTACATCAAGTAGATTCCATCGTGATTGATCCCCACAAGCATGGATTACAACCCTATGGATGTGGATGTGTACTGTTCAGAGACCCAAAAGTTGGGGCGTATTATAAGCACGATTCCCCGTATACCTATTTTTCCTCTGAAGAATTACATTTGGGAGAGATCAGCCTAGAATGCTCTCGCGCAGGAGCTGCAGCTGTGGGCTTGTGGGCAACCCACCAATATATGCCCCTAGAGGCAAACGGGGAGTTTGGCAAACTTTTGACGGATTGTCGTGGAGCTGCTTTGCGCTTGTTAGCATTGATTGAAACACATGCTGAATTTTTGATGCTAAATTCTGTCGAGTTAGATATACTCTGTTTTGCCAAACGCAAAAGCACAACTTCGGAAATCTCCCACGAATCCCAGCGTATTTTCCAAGAGGCCGCTAAGCAGGGCGTTCATTTAGCTTTGCTAAACCACCCTACCGATAAATTACCTCCTTCATGGAATGAAATTCAGATAGACTCTGAATACGTTACTTGCTTGAGATCCGTATTGATGAAACCTGAACACAAGCAGTGGACGGATCAGATTTGGAATATAATTATATCAATATAAAATATAACACTGTTAATTGGTTATTTATTCTCCCCAAAGTCCGAATCCAACCCCTTCAACAAAGAAGGACTTAGGAAAATCTCCCTATATTGCGCCGGATCAATTACTAGGTGAATGAACTTATACAGTACGAAAAGTCGCTCCAAAACGGTGAGTTTGAAGGAGGCCGTTTTACAAGGACTTCCCCCCGACAATGGTTTATATATGCTAGAGGATATTCCGGTATTACCTCCAGCATTTTTTGACAATATTTCAGCCTTTTCCTTTCCGGAACTCGCCTTTCAAGTTGCGAGAAATTTGATTGGTACTTCGATTAATGATCAAAACCTCAAAACCATCATTGATCGATCGATTGTCTTTGATGCTCCCTTGGTCTCCCTTGATCCTAATACCCATGTGCTCGAACTTTTCCATGGGCCAACCCTCGCTTTTAAGGATTTCGGAGCACGTTTTATGGCTGAACTCATGTCTTTTCTTGTTCAAAATGACAACCGAAAGCTCACCATTTTGGTGGCTACCTCGGGTGATACGGGGGGAGCCGTGGCAAAAGGATTTTATCAAACTGAAGGCATAGAGGTGATCATCCTTTATCCGAGTGGGAAAGTTAGCGCACTGCAGGAAAAGCAATTAACTACCCTAGGAGGAAACATAACAGCCTTGGAGATTCAGGGTACATTTGATGACTGCCAAGCCTTGGTGAAACAGGCTTTTTTAGACTCGGATTTACAAAGATATCTTTGGCTTACCTCTGCCAATTCTATTAATATTGCTCGTTTGATCCCTCAGTCTTTTTACTATTTCCGAGCCTATCAGCAACTGAAAAATAAGCACGAGCCTTTCCTATTTGTGGTTCCAAGTGGTAATTTTGGGAACCTCACGGCAGGCTTGATGGCAAAAAAAATGGGAATGCCTGTGGCAAAGTTTATTGCTGCTACTAACGTGAACGACGTCGTACCAGAATACTTGGAATCAGGTGTTTTTCACCCACGTTCCTCTGTACCTACGCTATCTAATGCCATGGACGTAGGAAACCCCAGTAATTTCGCCCGGATTATGGACCTATATGGAGCTGACCATGAGGAAGTAACACGGTCCATTGAGGGATATGCCTTTACTGATTTGAGCACCAAAGAAGCCATCAAAGAACTCTACGATAGATTTGAATACGTCATTGATCCTCATGGTGCAGTAGGGTATTTGGCTCTGAAGGAATACCAGCTGCGCTTTCCCCAGTCTTCTGGAATCATTCTGGCTACCGCTCACCCTGGGAAATTTGTTGATACAGTGGAAGAAACCCTGGGCTTTCCCGTTCACATCCCAGAGCGGCTTTCTAAATTGGCAGATTTACCCAAGGACTCTATTGTTATGGATACAGATTTTGGGTCTTTTAAGGCGTATTTGATAGGGAGAGAGTAGGCTAGTATGTTTAAAGGCCCTTTTATTATCTCCTTCATCCCTTAGAGGCTTACATGGATTTCCAAAAGTTTTGAACAAATCATGAAATTTGTATCTATCAAAAGAGGTCTAGAAAGTAATAAGGAGAAAGACTTTATGTATTTTTCCAGCCCTAATCAACCCATTGAGTGGGAGAGTACTACTCCTTGGCAAGGGTTTTATATTACAATCTCAGAAGACTTGATTTCTAATAACCAGCATTTGGCATACTCCTTTCTCAACTATGGACTTCATGAACCCCTTTATTTGAAAGAAGAGGAAGCATTCATTTGGTATTTCCTTAGAAGGATGGTATATCCCTTCATTAAAAGGAGAATCAGATAAACTAATCATTATTAATCATCCTATGCCAATGAGCCGATCTGGCTTCACGGGTCATTTTGGAGGGCCTTGGTCAGCAGTCGATACGCTCGAAATTGATTTTGTGGCCCACATGAAACATTTATCTAAGGCAGGATATAATGTCTTGGCCTATGACCTGAGAAATCATGGAAATAGTGGAGCAGCTAACGGTGGGATCTGTGGAATTGGTAGATACGAGTGGAGAGATGTTGTAGGCGCGCAACTGTATGTGCAAAACCATCCTAAGTTGAGTAGAATGCAAGTTGGCTTATACAACCGGTGTACGGGTGGCAATGCAGCCTTTGAAGCCATGTACCGACGACCGGAACTATTTAAAGATATCAAATGCTTCTTTGGGCCTTTGGTTAGCTCTACTGAGAAAGCGTTGTTCTGGATTGAAAATACCCATAGGCATTTTGACGGATACAATTTTTTTGGATTATTTCCTGGAAAAATGATTGAATTCTTCGATATTATCTACTCTTCATTTTCCTTATTCTTCTCTAAAAACTCTGTAACGGTGATTGGAGTAGGGACAAGGGTGGCTTGTTCTTTCAGGAAGTTGTAAATCTTTTCTTCCATTTTTCTGACGGACACCTGTCGGATTGTGTCTTGATTTTGAGCAGCGTGTTGGACCAGGGCCACCGCATCTTCCTCAGACATGTTAGGATAGTAAGGTGCATACATTTCAATGATTCCCTCGTCTATATCTTCTTTGGTAACTTCTAGCCCTTCTTCATTTTTATAAATTTTATCTACAATTAGGGTCCATTTCATGGCCCGTTCGTAGTTAGGATATGCTTCCACTAACTGTTCTTCCGTAAGCGGTTCTTTTTGCTCTGCCTTGTAGAGGTTTCTAAGGTAAGCTTCGGGGAGTTCTACTTCGTGAATTTCCAGCACCTTATCCCGGATTCGGTAATTTATTTCATTGCCTAGCTCTCTATCCCAATCCATTTTGATGAGCTCCGCAAATTTCTCCCGGAAGGTAGCTTCCTCTAATTCTGTAGTTGGAGGTGCTTCAGCCTCCGCAGTATCCGATTGCTCTGTCTCTTCCTCAGGAGCTTCACTCGATTCTGGTGATTCTGGTGTCTCAACCGGTTCCGTTTCTTCGGGTTCTGGAGTGACTTCCTCAATGACCTCTACCTCTGGTTCAGGGTAGTTTGGACCTAGCGCTTGACGGTAGAATTCATCATTGAGTTCTGCAGGCGCTACCCGATTGATGCGCTTCAAGGTAAAGTGAAGGTTCTTTCCTTCCAACGCTTCAACTTCTTCAGGGGATAAAAACATCAACTCCGCCGCTTTCTTAGGGTCTTCCGAATACCAATCCATAGAGAAGGGAAGCGAAAACTCTAGTTCTTTTCCTTCAAATTGATCCAATTTCTCCGGTGCATCAATTCGGGTGGGATTCAGAACGATCATTTTCTCGAAGCCTTCTTCTACAGGGTTCCCCTCTGCATCTACTTCCTCCAATTTCCCAAAAATGATATCCCCTTTTTCCACAGATTCAGGGTTATCCACCTTTCCATACCTTTCCCGGCTATTTTCAATCTCCTGGTTCAAATATTCCTCGTCGATTTCTATTTGATATTCTTCAATATCTATGAGTTTGTCCAGTTGGAGCTCAAAACTGGGACTCAATCCTATTTCAAAGGCAAAATCTAGTTCCTTGTCCAAGGCTAGGTCGAAGTACTCCTCCGACTTGGATTCGGTGGGGAGGGGACTCCCCAATAAGTCGATTTCCTCCTTTTCTACATAGGAGTTGAGCGAATCCTGGAGTAGACGATTGATTTCTTCAATCATCACAGGCTTGCCCACCATCTTTTTGAGCATACTCACAGGAATTTTCCCTGGGCGGAATCCAGGAAGTTGGGCATTTTTTCCCTGTTTCTTGATAGAGCTTAATACCTGATCTTTGTAGTCCTCAGGACTCAGACGGATCTGAATCGTGGCCATTTGATCTGAAAGGGGATTGTATTGAATTTCCAATGCGTCGTTCTGTTGATGGATGAAACAGAATTCGCCAACGAGCGTACCCATTGGCGAGTTTTCAGTGTGCGGATGGAGGGACTCGAACCCCCACGCCTTGCGGCACTAGATCCTAAATCTAGCGCGTCTACCAATTTCGCCACATCCGCTAAGGGTTCGCAAAAATAATAATTATTCTTAAAAGTGAAAACTTTCCCTGAATTCAGGCAAATTACTTAATTTTGAACAAAGGAGGGTCAATGGAAACTTACGAAGTGGAGAAGATCGACTACGATGTACGAATAGAACGGGAATTTCAGCTCCTGATGGATGAACTTGTGAGCCTGCCTCAACAGGAGCGGAAGGATATAAGCCGTGCGTTTAATTTTGCCCGTCAAGCCCATGAAGGGGTCAAAAGGAAATCTGGTGAACCTTATATTTTCCACCCAGTAGCTGTGGCAAGGATTGTGGTGGTAGAAATGGGACTCATTGATCCGGTATCCATTATGTGTGCCTTATTACATGACGTTGTAGAGGATACGCGGTACGAGTTGGCAGACATGGAGCGAGAATTTGGACATAAAGTTCGAGAGATCATAGATGGTCTGACAAAGATCAGCGGTTCTATTGGCTTGGTCAATAATCTCGCCGAATCCTACAGCAACCAGGCGGAGAATTTCCGAAAGGTCCTTCTGACCATTTCCAATGATATTCGAGTCGTGCTCATCAAATTGGGTGACCGTCTGCATAATATGCGGACCATGGGGGTCATGCGGCAAGAGAAGATGCTCAAAAAGACCTCCGAGACCTTATACATTTATGCTCCGCTTGCCCATCGTCTAGGCTTATATGCCATCAAAACCGAGATGGAGGATTTGGCCTTAAAGTATAGCCAACCCGCTGTTTACAACCAAATCCAGCAGAAAATCCGCGAATCTCAGGCGGAGGCTCAAGCCTATATCGACCGCTTTATAATTGGGATTCGGCATCAGTTGGATCCAACCAACCTACAGTTTGAGGTCAAGAGTCGATTCAAGTCGGTATACTCCATCTATTCCAAGATGCTCCGGAAGAAAGTTCCCTTTGAGGAGATCTACGACCTCTATGCGATTCGGATTATCTTGGATGCACCGGAAGATGAGGAAAAGCAGGCTTGCTGGTATGTATATGCCATGCTTACCAGTCGCTACAAGCCGAATCCCAAACGAATTCGAGACTGGATCAGCGTACCCAAGGCCAATGGCTATGAGTCTTTGCATACTACCGTTTTAGGGCCGGAGGGTAAATGGGTGGAGGTTCAAATTCGCAGTAAGCGAATGGATTACGTGGCCGAAAAGGGAATTGCCGCGCATTGGAAGTATAAGGAGGATGAAACTACACGGGAAGGCGTCATTAACCACTGGATCGGTCAGGTTCGGGAAATCCTAGAAAACCCCAGCCTCGATGCGTTAGAAGCCTTGCGTGAATTCAAAGAGAACCTCCAGCCCGACGACGTGTTTGTATTCACACCCAAAGGGGAAATGCTGCGCCTACCCAACCGCTCGACAGTGTTGGACTTTGCCTACAAAATCCACTCCAACATAGGCGACTCGGCAATAGGAGCCAAACTGAACAACCAAGTAGTTACCTTAGATGCGGTATTAAGGCCTGGAGACCAAGTGGAGGTCATTACGTCTCGTAAGCAACGTCCCCAAGAGGATTGGTTGCGTAATGTAAAGACAGCTAGAGCTAAAAATGCCATCAAAAATAGCCTGAGGCGCCAGCGAAAGGAGGATGTCGAAAAAGGAAAAAGAATTTTCAAGTGGCGCGCACGCAAGTACGCACTGGATGAGCAACATCCCTACATCAAAGAGCTTTTGGCCTACTTTATGGTTCCTTCCATGGATGAATTTTACCTACGCCTGGCTCGGAAACAGGTCAATGTAGGGAAGATCACCGATTTTATTAGCCTAAAAGAAGAGGGGAAGGAGATTTCCAGTGAGTACATAGAGGAGTGGGAGCGCAGACACGATGGGATGCGCAAGCGCTACCAAGACCAGGAACTGGATTCTGGTCTGTTGGAAATGGGAACAGATCAAAACCTGGATCATTATGTGATAGCGGACTGTTGTAATCCCGTACGTGGCGATGAGATCCTTGCCTATTCGCAAGGAGATGGGGTCATTATTCACCGAACCTCCTGCGAAGTAGCAATTGGGTTCTCTTCCCAGCATGGGGATCGCATCATCCGAGCGAAATGGAGCAAAGACCCACAACAGGAAGTGACCTTTCTCACTTCTCTCAAAATTGTGGGCGTGGATAAGCAAGGAATGCTGGCAGAACTCATTCGTGTGATTACCATGTTGATGAAGCTTAACATCAACAAGGTTACCATCGAAACCCAAGATGGACTCTTCGAAGGCTTGTTTCATCTCTATGTAAGCAATACGCAGGAACTGGAAGAAGCCATTGAACGGCTCAAGACCTTGCCCCATGTATACACTGTATCTAGAGCGAGTGCCAAGGCACAGCCTTTCGATTTTGATCGGGGGTGAGCCTCTCAAACCTCATATCCATCAATTTAAGCGATCTTTCGTGAAGGTAAGAACCATAAAAAAAGGCGAAGTAATTCAACGAAGCGGAGAATTCAATACCAAAGTTTACTATGTCAAAACGGGACTCTTACGCAGTTACTCAATTGACCATAATGGCAAGGAAAATATTTTTATGTTTGCTCCTGAAGGATGGGTAATTGCCGATACCTGTGCTCCTCAATCTGAATCAGATTTATTCATTGATGCGCTAGAAGATTCCTCTGTCGTAGTTTTAAGCAAAGATCTTGAAAGGGAAAAGCAGAACGTAGGTGCACTCACAAAAAGATTACATGTTTTGCAAAAACGTATTTTGATGCTTATCAGCACAAATGCTATTGAACGTTATGATTACTTCATTCAAACATATCCCAACATTGCTCAGCGCATTCCACAACATATGATTGCATCGTACATTGGGGTTAATCCAGAAACCCTAAGTGCTGCTAAATCCAAACGTAAGAATAAGGGCAATCAATAAGTTTTATCCATTTCTTATGAAATCATAATGCATAGCTTTTCTAGGCTTACGAGCTTTATTCTAATTGAAAATCTTAACAATCTAAGCCTCCTTGTATTATGAAAAATTATTCTATCTTTTTTAAAGCCTCTGCTATCCTGTGGTTCATTTGGGGAGCTGTACACATATTTGCTGGAATAATGACTGATAACTTCATTCTAAATGGCGATATAGCAGGAGCAGTTAGTGGGATAGCAGATGCCGTCAATCCAGATACCCTTCAGGTAAATTATCCAGATGCTGCTGGCGCTGTAATTGGTCAACATGGATTTAATCTTCTGTGGATAGGTTTGACAACACTCATTTGTAGTTTTTTCGTTTGGAAAGGAGATAAGAATGCCATCTTCCTTGCAGCCATAACAGGTGGATTAGCTGATTTGGGCTACTTTCTTTTTATGGATTTGGGTGGATATGTAAATTTCATGCCTGGAACAGTGATGACTTTGGTGTCTTCGGCAGCTATTATATTGAGCTTTTTCGCTCATTTTAAAAGTAAAAACCAGGGGACTAACGCTTAATTTCAACTAAAGAACAAAAGGTGGTTATTTCGTTATCTCTTCTTTGATTTTCTTACGAAATCATAATGGATTGCCTATTTGGATAATGGACATTTGTCTCTAGGTTTTCATAAAAATAGTGAAAGGCAGATGAAAAAAGTGTTGGTATTTGGTGCTTCTAATAGTAGGAATTCTATTAATAAGAAATTCGCTGTTTTTGCCGCAAAGGGTTTGGTAAATGTAGAACTTCTTATTGCCGATCTCAATGATTACGAACTTCCTCTCTATTCAATTGACCTTCAACGAGAGCTGGGTACTCATGAAAGTGTGCTTCGATTTTACGAGTTGATCAAGCAAAGTGATGCCTTTGTTATATCACTTGCAGAATACAATGGGTTACATACTACTGCTTTCAAAAATTTATGGGATTGGCTGTCTCGAGTCCCTATGGACAAGCCTATGCAGATCTGGGGAGGAAAGCCCATGTTTCTCTTATCAACTAGTCCTAGCAAAAGACCTATGAGTAATGTGCTAAGTGTCTCCAAAGAACTCTTTCCTTACTTTGGAGCCAAAATCATAGCTGATTTTCACCTGCCATCCTTCAATCATTTTTTCAAGGGCACTGAAATCGTAGTTAGAGAACAGAAGACAGCATTTGAGATTCAGCAAAATAAGTTTCAAACCTACCTGGATAACCTTATGTGACAATACATACAATCTGTATGAAATCTATAGGCCCCAAACTTCCGATGGCTTTTGCTAAACAATTTTATTGCTTAATAAATTTCAAAGAAATAGGCGAACCTGCTTCAAATACCGTAAAAATGTAAAGTCCAGGCAGTATGGAACTAAGGTCAATAGGCTCATTTGCCATAATTCGGCCATTAGCTATAACTTTCCCAGAAATACTGGAAATTTGATAAGGTATGGGGTTATTGAGGAAGGTAGAATTAATGACCTGAAGCTGACTGGCAACAGGATTAGGAGCAATTTCCCACGATGACCTAAGGTTTTCCTGAACACTCGTGACCCTGTCAGTCCCTTGATTTTGATAAAACCGTAAGGCATTTATGGCATACGCCAAGGGAGCATTCCAGTTAATCGTAACTTCATTGGAAGCATACGAACACCAATCGTCGACATAGGAAGACGCGGGATTGTTATTGGGGTAACCACTGCAATTATCCTGCTGCCCCGGATTGGGGCCACCAGCAACCATACCCGGTACAGGGGCGTCAACACCGTCCGATTCAGAAACTCTGTGGTGTGGGTTTAAGGGTGACTTATCACCAAATCCAGAAACAAAACAGTATCCCGTTCCATTCCTGCCCAATAAATAATCCATGCCAACATACGCTGCCTCCAGGTAGCTGGAATCTCCGGTGGTTTCATAAGCTCGAATGAGTATAATAATTTGATTGGAAGCCTCTCCATTACTTCCCCAAAAAAAGTTATTGCTGCCCATGGCAACTTGCATGGCTGAGGTCTCTATGGAAGATTTTAGTTGGTTGGCGGTTGATACCAATTTTTCTTCAATTGCTTGTAAATCGATATCGCCCTCCAAGCTATTACGATGATGATTCAATGAGATGATGGCCAATGGACTTACAAAAGGCCAGGCGGGCACCCCTCCTCGTAATTGACCCATGTTAAGGTCTGTCAAAAATTGGTTATCCTCACTTGTAATGTAAAGTTCTGCTGCCGCCCAATCGAATTCATCTGTTACGTTGCCATCTCCATAAGTTCCCGTCCG